>NZ_LR736385.1:0-1027 GCF_902652675.1 Bartonella refiksaydamii | reverse complement strand
AATCCGTCCTATGACGCAACGTTATAGGATTTAAAATGATGTGTTCTTTTAAGAATGCGCAGGATATTACACGTGCCTTGCGTGGTGTTTGGCATGGATATTATGGGATAGCCCGTTGTCCTGCTCATGATGATAGGCTGCCTAGCTTATCCCTTGCCAATGGACATGATGGGCGTCTTTTACTCACTTGTTATGCTGGCTGCTCTTTTAGAGAGATCATACAAGCGCTCATTAGAATTGGCTTGCTTGGAAAACAAGCCTTTTTTGATAAAACTTATGATCATACGCTTTCTTTCTCAAAACAGTTTTGTGCTGATCTCAAACGAGCAAAACAGAAAGCAAAGAAAGTAAAAGCAATTTGGCTACAAAGCAAACCAATCAAAAATACTTTAGCCGAAACCTATTTACGCATGCGGGGAATTACTTGTGAATTGCCTGCTGATTTACGCTTTCACGATAAATGCCCACATCCATTAGCGATGACACTGCCCGCGTTGGTCGCTCTTGTTAAGGGTGCTGGCTCTTTTGCCATTCATAGAACCTTTTTAAAAGCCAATGGCTGCAAAACAGATCAAAAACCAGCAAAAGCCATGTTGGGATCTGTAACGGGTGGTGGGGTGCATTTAAGTCAAGCCAATCCAAAACATCTGGTCATTTGTGAGGGCATTAAAACCGGTCTGGCTCTGCTGTCTGGGTTGTTATCAGAGCCCGTTAATTTATGGGCGTCTCTTTCAACCAGTGGCATGATGCGTGTGAATTTACCCCATACAAAAGGACGTCTGACAATTGCAATGGACGGCGATGATGCGGGTCGTAAAGCAGGTTTTACCCTTGCAAAGCGTGCTTATAGCCAAGGCTTTGAGGTCTTTATCATGCGAGCTCCAAAAGGAACTGATTTTAATAATGTATTACTGTCTCAAAAGAGGAAACTATGAAAGAAAGTCATTTACAAAATAATAATGAAAATACCCCCGTCAATGATAACGATAATGCCTCTTTAAACGAAAATACTTGTTTAAAAGCCATT
>NZ_LR736384.1:0-1048 GCF_902652675.1 Bartonella refiksaydamii | reverse complement strand
CTCCATTTACACCTGCAGCATCTGATCCAATAGATCCACTACCACCTCCGCCTGTTCCTGTTAAGCCTGATATTCAACCCGATTTCGGAATCAGAGCTGTTGTTCCGCAATTACCAACTTATCTCCTTCTACCAAATGCTTTATTCCACGCTGGTTTGATGGATCTTACTACTCAAAATAAAAAATTGGAGCTAATGCGAAATGTTTCTCACGATTCTTTAAAAAGCGGTGAACACCCAGCGTTTTTTGTTCGTGGTTATGGTGGAAGTCATCATTATACTTCAAATTTGTCTGCTTTTGAGTATGGGTATGGATCTGAACTCGATTATACTGCGGTGGAAGCAGGTGTTTTATTGAAAGAAATTGAAAGTTTATACAGTCGTACATTCTTTGGAGTCACGGGGACTTATGGAAATCTCTCTCTACATCCTCTCAATGTTGAACAAAGTAAAAAGAGTACCTTTGATAAATGGTCTGTTGCTGCTTATGGAAGTCTACAACATGATGCGGGTTTTTATATGGATGGGCTGTTATCTTACGGTCTTTTTAGGGGAGATGTTTTCACGCTTGCACGAGGTAAGGCAGCAACATTAAAGGGTAAACAGCTTAGTACTTCTTTGACCATTGGTAAAACATTTACAATGGAGCATAAAGGTTTACTTTTTGAGCCGCAGGTTCAGCTTGTTTATCAGCATCTTCAGTTTGATCGCGTTCGTGATGTTGATAATCTTGATGTTGATATGGGAAAATTTCATCAATGGATGGCGCGTTTTGGTGGGCGTTTAACTAGGGTTCTTGCGGGCTCAGAAGAGGGGCGTATTATTTCCTTCTATAGTAAGCTTTATCTTTTGCATAGTTCTGGAGATAGACAGTTTGTTTCTTTTAAAAAAGATTTTCAGTTAGGAGCTTTTGGTTCTTCCCTAGAGGCTGGGCTTGGTTTTAATGCGCAATTGTCTGAAAAATTTGCAATTCATGGAGAGGTAACCTATCAGCATCGGCTTACCAAAGCAGGCTTTTCCGGTGCGCGTTTCTCTGCTGGTTTGCTCTA
>NZ_LR736383.1:0-1041 GCF_902652675.1 Bartonella refiksaydamii | reverse complement strand
AATGATGAGAATCTGACCGGTCAACATGTCATTGCCATTACCCGCTCTTTGACCAGCTTTCTTGATGATATGATTGCGCGTGGAGCCCTTTTGGGTGGACGTGTTTGGTTTGATCGTGATTTAAATTCCAACAGTACTTTACAGCTTGGAAAATTGCGGGTGGAATTTGATGCAGAAGAAGTGCCTCCTCTAGAAGATTTAAGTTTCTCCAGCCGGCGCAATAGCGCTTATTTTGATCGGTTGGCGCAAGATATGCAAAAGAAAATGACCTATCAATTTGGCGATACACTTGAAACTTATCGCAAAGCAGCAAGGAGTGAAGCATGACTTTACGCATTGTACGCGGTTTTACCCTGATTGTTGATGATGATGTGAATCTTCACCTCGATCTTGAAACGCTTAAATTGCCCACACTGGAAGAAATCACTGAAACCTATCAACCAGGCGGTTCTGATATGCAAATTGATGTTTCTGGTCTTGGTGTGAAAGCCCTCGGTTTGCAAATGAAAATCCGCAGCCACACACCAGAAATTATCGGCATCTTTGGTGGTCCCCCTGGTCTTCGTCATAAATTTACCGGCAAGAAACATGTGATTTCTGAAGAAGATGGGCGCGAGCATGAACATTCCATTGATGTCACAGGGCGTTTGGTCAAAGTTGATAGTGAAGGCTTAACGGCTGGCAAGGCAACAGGCTATGATTGCGAGATCAAAAATGTTTGGGACTATACGGAGTTTTGGGATGGCGCTGTTTTGCACCGTTTTTCGTTCAAACGGGGTGGTTGGCTTGTGCGCAACGGGCAAGAGATCGGTTTACGTCGACGCTCTATTCTCAACTTATAGGAATTGATCATGACAAGTTTACAAACCAGCATTGATGTGGAATTGCAGGTTCCGCTTCTTTATCAGGATAAAGGTGGCAAAGAATCTCTCTGCAAGAAACTGACCTTTTATCGCCCCACTTTCAAACAAGCTAAGCAATTAGCCGTGTTGATTGGACCACAGTTGACAGAGTTGCTGCTTCCTGAATTTGGAGAGCAAA
>NZ_LR736382.1:0-1064 GCF_902652675.1 Bartonella refiksaydamii | reverse complement strand
TTGAAGTGAGAAACAATTACCTATGTGCAAAAGCCTTCCCTAGTGCTGTTTATGATGATTTTACTCCTTCATCAAATGAAGAAGCACAAAAGAAATGGATTGAAAGAGCAACTCATTGTTATGAAGAGATGAAAGAGGCTATCAAAGAAGCACAATGTTTTTCCCATCAATATAACCTTCATGCCGTATTACAATATCTTGTTATAGAAGATCAATTATTACCACATCTTGTCGATTCGCTATATGTTGTTCTCAATGCGCTTCATAAACATTTTAGCCGTTAAAAAAGAATTGACATCAGATAAGAAATCATTAAAATGTGTATATATTTACACATTATGAGTTTAGGTAATGGAACAAGATAGCCGAAAGATCATTGCAAAATTAAAGCGTGATGGCTTTGAACTTGTTAAAGTAAAAGGTTCTCATCATAAATTTAAAAAAGATGGCAAGGTTGTTATTGTTCCACATCCTAAAAAAAATCTTCCTATTGGTACAGCACGTTCTATCGCACAGCAAGCAGGCTGGTTAAAAAAAGGAGAAGAAGAATGAAAAGATTTTTTGCTCTTGTTCATAAAGATGAAGATTCTGCTTTTGGTGTTCAGTTTCCTGATTTTGAGGGGCTTTTTTCTGCTGCTGATGAGGAAGAAAATTTAATCGCAAATGCAACAGAAGCACTTCAACTTTATTGTGAAGATACCGATACAGCGCCTATTCCTTCAAAATTTGAAGAAGTTATACAACAGGAATCTGTCAAAACAGCTTTGGCAGAAGGGGCTTTTTTAATACAAGTCCCCTTTATTGAAAATGATGCTGAAGTGGTACGTACAAATATATCTATTGAACGAGGGCTTTTGCGTGCAATTGATGATTGTGCACAAGAAAGAGGTTTAACAAGATCTGCTTTTTTGGCAACAGCAGCGCGTCACGAGCTTAACATTTAGATTTTCTTCTTTTTTGGATATGTCAATACATGCCATTTTATTTCTAAAAACACCAGATTTAGGTAAAAAAAAATAAAAAAACACAAAATCATGATTTTTTCTGTTGACATGATGTGAAAA
>NZ_LR736381.1:0-1064 GCF_902652675.1 Bartonella refiksaydamii | reverse complement strand
GCACCCATCTCTTGCGAAACAACAATCGCCTCCATCGGCGCTCCTGTAAACACAACAAGTCTGTTTTCCTTATCAAAAGCACCAAGCATAGGTGCTCCACTTTGCCAAATAGAACTGTCAAGAGAAGCCGGTAAGCTCTCAAGACTTGTGGAAATCTCATCTAATTGTTCCAATGTATAGCCTGCCGTGAATACTGGAAAGAACGTAAAAAATTCTCCTTGTATCGTCGACCATTTCTGTAAACCCCAATCATAAACAAAGGTGGTTTGCTCGTTATTGCCTCTCTTCAAAGACCAATAAACGCGATTATAAACTGGGTCTATCACCGCTTGCATCTCATCAAGAGCAAGCTTATCAAACGTCGAAAACACCGTTCGGTCGACCTTTTCAAAGCCTATCGAAAAAAGCTGTCCATCCAAACTTATCTGATAAAAACCACCATCACCGGCAAAAAAGGCATCACTACCACGACAAGCAATAGCTCCAGAACTCCTTGCCCCACGCTTGTCTTGGATCTTTTGAAAAATAAACGGAACCTTGGACCCTAAGGTAAAAGAACCGGCATAAACAGCAGAACGTAGAAAAACAAGTGGATTGCTCGATTCTGTCGCACCCTGCACATGTTCACCATCATGAAAGTCATGATAATAACAATCTTTATCACCAACCGTCCAATGGCTTGCATCATTCAA
The DNA here is from genome assembly GCF_902652675.1 of Bartonella refiksaydamii. NCBI lineage: Bacteria > Pseudomonadati > Pseudomonadota > Alphaproteobacteria > Hyphomicrobiales > Bartonellaceae > Bartonella > Bartonella refiksaydamii. The sequence goes on along the minus strand of NZ_LR736381.1, from coordinate 372 downwards.
GCCTGACCAATGGATACGATTGGGATGATCTGTTAGCTGCATCAGGCAAACGAAATCACCCCAAACTTTTACCAAACCTGCTTTGGGCGGATTACCTGCTAAATCTTCAAACTGTTGAGAACTGCGAACCTTGAAAAGCTGTGGTTTGTCGTTTCTGTTCACCGCAATAATGCTTTCACCAAATAACGCAAACGACCATTTGTTTTCCTCATTCGCCTGATATGTCACACCACTTTGGCTAATGTCTTGCCAACCACGCGTTTGACTATCATAACTATAGAGCTTCTGCGCTCCTCCAACGATTATCTTAACACTATTGCCTGTCCTAAACGCTATCATGCCCAATGGCTTCTCTCCCAAAGGAGCAGAAAT
>NZ_LR736380.1:0-1077 GCF_902652675.1 Bartonella refiksaydamii | reverse complement strand
TGTCATACCTTCGTAAACAAAAGGTTTTCCAGCAGTGTTTGTATGTCCATAACCAATTGTCCATATACCAATGGCATCTTTATAGGCATTCAAACGCAAGCCCTCCCATTGCTTGATAAGTGCTAGCCCTTCTGATGATATTTTTCGCATATGTTGCTCCATAAAAAAAGCCCCACACAAGGTGGGGATGCGTGAATATTAAAAATTGCAATTATTGCGTTTTATTAAAAATCTCGTTTCATGTAACTTTTTTCTGTGTTATACGTTACATGAAACAAGAGGAGATTTTATTATGGCTACAATGCACGTTAATGAACGTGTTCAAAAACATCGCAACGCACAAAGGAAAGCGGGATTGCGCTTAATGCAAATTTGGGTACCAGATACACGCCAGCCAAATTTTGTAGAAGAATGCCGCCGTCAGTGTCGCTTAGTGGTAAAAATGGATGAAAAAAATACATCTATGCAGTTGTTTATGGACCAATCTTTAATGGATATTGATGGTTGGACAGAATGATGCGTGGTTCTCTGGTAACAATAGCAATACAAGGTGATTTTGGTAAACCAAGACCCGCATTGATCATTCAAGCTAATCAATTTAGTGAACATACCAGCATGACGGTTTTACCAATTACAAGTACACTTGTTGATGCACCATTACTCCGCATTACGATTCAGCCAAACGCTAAAAATGGTTTGCAAAAGCCTTCGCAAGTAATGATTGATAAGATTATGACGATAAGATGTGACAAAATGAGTTCCATTTTTGGCTCTCTTCAAGCAAAGCAAATGCTAGAGATTGAACGTTGTTTGGCTGTATTTTTAGGAATAGTAAAATAAAAATTGGATTTCTTTTTTCGGATAAGAATATGCTTTTTATCATCATTAGATAAGATAGCTTTATTCATATATCCTCCTCATCCATATGGATAACGCCATCGCCTTCATCGCATGCGTCTGGTGGGGCGTTTGGATCAAGGGTATCATCTTTGTCTGGTGTTGTGTTTGCAACGTTTTCAGCCGCATCTTCTTGTGATGCATCAAAAAGTTCGCACTCTATTTTTGTGGTGTAACCGC
>NZ_LR736379.1:0-1081 GCF_902652675.1 Bartonella refiksaydamii | reverse complement strand
GTTGGCACTCACCTCGAAGAAGATGTTGACGTCTATGAACTCGAGGAAAAGCCGTATGATAGATTCGTGAACCTGGTAAAGACTTGGGAGCAGAGATACGCTGCGGGAGAAACGGAAGACAAGCCAATCTCTCGGGCTTCCATTCCGACAATTTCTCGGGTCGTCAAGAACGAGGAAAAGTCAAAGAAGAAGAGAGTCTATGACATTCCAATCACATACAAAGACTTTGCCATTTTGCAAAGAAGGTCAGAGGATATTCAGAAAATTCTGGAAGAAGTCAAGGAACAGAGAAAAAGATTGACAAAAGAAAAAATCCCAGAAGGTGGTCGTTTGCGCTTCCCAAAGCCCGAGGAGAGAGTGAAGCTCACTGAGAAACAGAGACAGCGAATGGATAAACTTGTCCAAGAAATTTTCGAAGCGGCAGAAGAAGCGAGAGAATCGCTCGCTCCAAGAACAGAAGCAGGAAGGTTCCTTTTGGAGAAACTCGAGAGCATCGGCGAGAGACGAGAAGAAGCCGAGAAACTTCGGGGAAAGGAGAAGAAGGAACTTTTGCGAGAACTTGACCAAGAAGAAAAAGAAGCAAGAGACGAGGCAGTCCTCCTTCGCACACGCCTTGCAAGCACGATGGGCATCGCCCCCAAAAAGAGGGGAACTCTCCTCGTTGATGTTCAAGTCACAAAACCCAAGAAGGGAGAGTCCACCAAAAAAACAGAACTTGCCAATATCAAAATCGGAGAGCGCGGAAAGGCCTCTCGCTCGTCTCCCACCAAAAAATCTGACTTTGGTTTCGCAGCTTGGAAAAAGTCAAAGACGAGAGACGCAAAGACGAGGAAGATTGCACGAGAAATTTTTGCGAGTTTTGTGGATGATGAGGACGCCGTAACCCTCGAGAAGAGTCTTGACAGGTACACAGACACCACAAAAGACTATGTCAGGAGATTGGCCATTCTTCAACTTTTGCTGAACAGAAAGTCTTCAGTCTCGAAGGAAAGCAAGAGATTCCACAAAGTGTACGAAACGGATGATTCTGGTGCTGTCAAGGCGAAAGAAGAAGAGCTAATGCCGGAGCTTTTGTACGGTC
>NZ_LR736378.1:0-1082 GCF_902652675.1 Bartonella refiksaydamii | reverse complement strand
GGTCATTTCTCTGCAAGTTTACAAGCGCATCTTTTGAAAATGAATAAAACCATACTAATGTATAGGTTTTCATGAATCCTCCCCTACGTGTACTTTTATTCTTTTGCAAAGGAATTCATAAAAATTACTTGCGTAATATTCGCAATCGCCCAATGCAAGCATGACATAGAGTGGGCATTCACCATCCCGAAACTGCGTATAATCAAAGTAAAAGGTTTCATCAAAATCAGCATCACAAACGATAAGCTGTTCTGGTGTCGCAAAACCATCTTTTCTATCGAGTAAGTTTCGGTAAACAATATCACCAGCAGGAATACCTTCCCCGCAATCTCCATAAATGCTAAAAATTTCTTCGCCACCAATTTCTCCTCCTCCATATTTTTTTAAAAAAACTTTGTAAGACGATGTGAATTGTAAACCCAAAGCTTTCTCTGCCTTTTCAATCTGTAGATCATCTGTTTCATTCTCTTCATCATCTTCACTACCCAAATTAATAATATCACCATCATATTTATTCACTTTATCAATTAATACTGCAACATCAGCTAAGGTATAGGTTTTCATCAATTATTCTCCATAAATTATTTTATAAGTCTCTGTTTTTTCTCTTTTCATCAACCGTAGAGCATTATTGCCGATGCTCCTGTCCCCATCCGTTAAAATCTATCCCTATGATACCCCATTTCATATCGATTATTCCTCCTAAGTTACTGTTTTTTTGTTCTCCATACCCATTACCACGTTTATCCCAATATTCCTCTCTTTGCTTATCAAACTTTTTTCTCTCTATAAGTGATTGATGTGTTTTTGGATTAGCATGAATCACAGAAGTATATTTTTTATGAAATTCACGGCTAATCTCTGCTATCGGGCCCTCAGGGGTTTGCTTTAGGTGATGCAACTCAACAGGCCTGCCATCAAAACCTATAGGTGCTCTTCCTGTTTTCATTCTCTCAAGATTGGTGCCCCACACGTCTTTTTTGTTTACTCTCCATTTAACCCTTTGGTTAGGATCAAACAGGTCGTTTCTCTGATAAACTTTGTTTGTCTGACCAAATTTGCTATCGGTAAATTTAGTGGGT
>NZ_LR736297.1:0-53090 GCF_902652675.1 Bartonella refiksaydamii | reverse complement strand
TTTGATGGGCGGTCCAGCTTTGCGCGTTAACTGAAGAAAAACGTGGACCGGTCACGTAAGGGTGGCTCGAGACAACTCTCTGATGTTCTGCATCAAAATCTCCAAGTTTTGCTAAGGAGACAGAATGATCAGCATCATCGGTTTTAATGACAAAAGCCGTTAAGCGATCATCCATCACTAACATAAGAGAAGAAAAATATGGCAGCTTTATAACAAGATACGCACGACAAAGTATCCAACACTTTTAATGCATTTCTGAAACTTTCTGAAACATCCCCCTCACTTTTAAAATTTGTAATACAGCACACTTTTCCTCTTATACTTTTAAAGTGAGAAAAAATATCACTATAACTGACTACAACTTGCGGAAAACTGGGTATCTTCTCCTATAATGCCGAGATCTTTGATTAAAAGAGGTTTTCCTATCTCTCCATTATAGGCTTTAACGTGAATAGCCTTCCCTTTCACATCTATAAGGTAATAATCTCCATTGAAAAGCGCACCAGCTGTATAGACAGGAACATTGCCAAAGACTTTATCATTTTTTGCACGGCAATAAAATTGATAATGTGTGTGCCCCACAAATATTGCTTTGACATTATGAGAAGTGATGATCGACTTAAATATCGACAAATCTTTAACATTTTTATTACGAATAAAAAAGGATTCACCATCAATGGAAACTGGGCGAGCATCATGAAAATTGATGATTGTAATTTTACCTCTAGCATCAGCAGCAACTAAATCTTTTTTAAGCCAATCAAAAGACTTATTGATTTGCACCTCCATAGACTGTCCTTTCAAACGCACCGTATAACTTGGATAATTATGAAGCTGCACATAGTGAACATCCCCATAATCCCACGAATAACTCAAACTCCCCTTGATTACGTGAATATTGCCACCCGAAATGGGAAGGAAACTTTCAGCAACATCTGCATTGAAATAAGATAACTGGCTACGATATTTTTTGATTTCCGACACCATTCTTGAAACAGCACTAAGAGCACACGCATCTTTATAAAAATTGAATGCTTCAGGAATTGTACAATTTCCAACATTATTGGCATAATCGTGATTGCCTAACCCCTCATAGACTGGAGAACCAAAACTTTTATAGATATTTTTATAATCGTCATAATTTTTTTGTTGGCCAAACTCTGTCAAATCACCATTAACAATGTAGAATGCAGCCTTTTGCGCTTTTATGGCACCAGCAACCTGCTCGTTTATCTTCAACCATGGTTCCCTGTTCGACACACCATTAGGATCACCAGAATTTAAGCGCCATGGTTGCGGATCAGCCATGATGATCGCAGTATAATTTTTGGCAAGGGACTTTTCTTTCATGGACCAATCCATGAAAGCAGTATGGAACCTCTCGTCTTTTTTTATTTTTTCAGAAGCGAGATTAAAACAAGCAGAAAGAGCAAAAGCAATCATGGTGATTACTATATATCCAATTTTATATCTCATAAACACATCACCAACAAACGTTACGTATTTTATTGTGTTATAAAAATCTGAAAAACAATTTTTCAGACTTTTTTGTTAAGAATGTGTCAAAAATTCAAAATAATGAAAGTATGATTTTAATAATATATTTCAATCTTTCCTCTTAAAGCACTTTAATTAGTTAAGACTTATTAGCTTTGGATACACCCAAATCACCAATATGAAAACAGCTTATCAAAAAGCGAATCTTTATCAGAAATCAGAAGATATTAGTGTGCTATAAAATGCCCCAAATTAAAATAAAACAATAAATATTACAAAAACTATTATTATTTTATAATACTTACATTATCAAATATATTTTACCGTAAGTACATTATGTTGTAAACATAAATACATATACTGTTTTAATATCGCTTATTTTTAATTTTGACAAAAAAGTTAAAATACATTACTTAAAGTTACAAATTATCAATACTAATAGGTTCAAGACAATTATCCATTTTCTACTCTTCTTATGAAGTTCGCGGGGGAATGAATATTGGGGACTTTTATAAGGAGAGTACTAGTGTATAAAAAATCCCTTTTATTATATACAACAGCAGCAGCTATCATACTGTTTAACATCCAATTCAATGCACATGCCGAAACCCTTGAAGTTTCTCAAGGAGAGAAAAAAGTTGCCAACGAAACCTATGAAATTATTCATGCAAAAGACGGCGGTCAAATTATCGGCGACCATTTAACTGTGGTTGGAAATAAAGATACAAACCAAAGCATAGCCCCAAACCAAAATATAAATGAAAGCGCTTTTGCTGTAACCGCTGAAGGCAATAACAGTACGATTAAATTAAATAACACGACCATTCAAGGCTCTGATTCTGTCATTTCCCTAGGTATTATGGCAAAAGACGGCGCTACACTTCAAATGACTGGAGGAACCATTACGGTTTCTGGGGGTGGTGCTGTCTTCTCTAACAGCAAATCTAACAGCAAAAACAATGAAAACAAGCTGGAAGATATGACAATATCGAGCGGTAAAGATGATGCGCCGCTAATCAATGCAATAATAGTCTCTAACAGTACCGTCGCTTTAAAAGATGTAATTATCAAACAAGCAACCAGTGCTATAATTGCACATCGTGATTCAAAAATAACAGTCTCGGGAGGATCATTTGAAGCAGAACAAGCAACAATATTTGCTCAAAACGGCGGGACTGTTACTTTAACCAACAGTGCAAACATTACATCATCTAGTGACGTTGGACTCTATGCAAACGGTTCAAAATCTACCATCAACATGACTGGGGGAACCGTCACGGGAAAAAATGGTGCATTGATTGCTCAAGACAGTGGGCATATTGTTGTCGAAAATGTGTCTCTAAAAACAACAGATAGTGATAAATCGTTTGGTGTACTTTCTAGTGGCGAAGGCAGTGTAGTTGAATTGCTTGGGGAAAAAACAAATATTAGTGACAGTACCATCGGGCTTACAACAAACAACGGTGGTACGATCAAGATGACTGGGGGAACCATTAAAGCTTCTCTAGTCGGTGCCGGCTTCTTAAACAGTAGCAGCGAAAACACCCCAAATCAGCTGAAAGATGTAAAGATATCGAGTGGTAAAGACGATGAGTTACTGAAATTTGGAATAAGAGCAGACAAAAGTACCGTCATTTTAGATAATGTAGAAGTGACTCAAGCAGCTACCGGTATAGTTGCAGATAATAGTTCGAAAATAACAGTCTCAGAAGGGTCATTTAATGCACAAATGGCGGCAATATCTGCTTACAACAGCAGCACCATCACTTTATCCGACAGTGTAAACGTTACATCATCTAATGACGTTGGACTCTACGCAAACGGTTCAAAATCTACCATCAACATGACTGGGGGAACCGTCACGGGAAAAAATGGTGCATTGATTGCTCAAGACAGTGGGCATATTGTTGTCGAAAATGTGTCTCTAAAAACAACAGATAGTGATAAATCGTTTGGTGTACTTTCTAGTGGCGAAGGCAGTGTAGTTGAATTGCTTGGGGAAAAAACAAATATTAGTGACAGTACCATCGGGCTTACAACAAACAACGGTGGTACGATCAAGATGACTGGGGGAACCATTACAACTTTTATAGTTGGTGCTAACTCTTCAAACAGTAACAGAAATAAAAACAAACCTGAAGATGTGCCGATATTAAATGGTAAAGGCGATGCACAGCAAAGCTTGGGGGCAATAGCAAACAAAAACAGTACAATCATTTTAAAAGATGTAACCGTCACGCAAGCAACCAATGCCTTAGTTGCAGATGATCACTCGACAATAACAGCCTCAGGAGGATCATTTAATGCACAAATGGCGGCAATATCTGCTTACAACAGCAGTACCATCACTTTAACCGACAGTGTAAACGTTACATCATCTAATGACGTTGGACTCTATGCAAACGGTTCAAAATCTACCATCAACATGACTGGGGGAACCGTCACGGGAAAAAATAGTGCATTAGCTGCTAGCGACGGTGGCCATGTTACGGTCAAAGATGTTGCTCTAAAAGCAACAGGCGACGTGACGGCAGTTAGATCCGTTGTAGTTTCTGTTGGCGCGAGCAGTGTGGTTGAATTGCTTGGAAAGACAACAATTAATGATAGCGAAATCGGGCTTGCAACAAACGACAGTGGCGCAATCAAGATGACAGGAGGAACCATTAAAACTTCTATGGTTGGTGCTAGCTTCTTAAACAGTAACAGCAATGAAAACAATCTAGAAGATGTAAAAATATCGAGTAGTGAAGACGATTCGTTACTGGGGATTGGAATAGCAGCAGAAAAAAGTACCGTCGTTTTAAAAAATGTAACCGTCACGCAAGCAGAGACTGGTATCTCTGCAGATGATCACTCGACAATAACAGTCTCCGGAGGATCATTTGATGCACAAGGTACAACAATATTTGCTCAAAACGGCAGCACAGTCACCTTAACGGACAATGCTAAAATTGCATCATCCGATGGTGATGGACTCGTTGCAGAAGGTTCAGGATCTAAGATCATAATGCTAGGAGGAACAGCAACAGCAAAGAATAAATATGCTGCATTGTATGCAAAAGACCGTGGACAGATTGATGCCACAGCTGTTACCCTAACAACAGACGGTAAAGGAGATGGTGCAGTTGCATTGGGCCCTAAGAGCATAATAAAATTGCAGGGACATACAACAATTAACAATACTTTCAACGGTCTTGGAGCGATTGCTGGGGGCAAAATTACCAGTGAAGATTTAACAGTAATCGGTGGTGAAGCAATCAATTCAGACCCCGATAAAGAACGCACTGGTGTATGGACAAAGGATGCTGGTAGTGAGATTCACTTAACGGGCAAAACAACCATTCAAAATGTTGATGAAGGTCTCTATGCAGACGGTGGGAGCAAAATTGTTAGTGGAGATTTAACGATAACCGGTAGTGAGTCCGAAAAAAACACCGGTGTGGGCGCCTATGAACTTAACACTTCAATTGAATTAAATGGTAAGACAATCCTTCGAAACTTTGATGTTGGTCTTGCTGCAGCCAATAATAGCACAATTAGGATGATCAATGGTGCTATTGATACAAACAAGATAGAAGCAAAAAAAGTTGCACTAACAGTAGAATCTAACGGACATATTGATCTTGCGAATGCTTCTGTAACAGCGGGAGTAGCTGGTTTGCAATTCATGTCTCTCTCTACAGATGATCTACAAAAAGATCAAAACAATGAAATCAATCTAACCAATGCAGATATTCACATTGAAAATGGCGCTGGAATTTTCGTTGGAGCTATTGTTGAAAAAAACATTGAAAATAATGCTACTCCATCAATCGGTACAGCTAATCTTAAAAATTCAAAGATCCATGCCGATGTTTTATTAGATAACGGTATTTTGTGGAACAAAATTTGGGAGGAGGATAAAAATTGGTGGGGTGGTAGAGAAGTTAAGGAAATATCCAACGGTACCTTCACATTAAACGCAGATCATTCCACTTTAGAGGGCAGAGCAAAAATTGCACAAGAGAGAAATGTACTCTTTGATCTAAAAAATAAGACAACATGGACATTAAAGACCAGCACAAAAGAAAAAGATGATGAAGGTAATCTGCTTGATATTGCTCAAAGATCACGTTCTGATATTTCTGTGCTCAACCTCAATGACAGCACTATTTCTTTTAACGGACCAACAGAAGAGCATTATCATACATTGCATATAGGATCTGGAAAACCAGATACCACAGCCGTCTACAACGCCTCTGGTGACGCAAAAATTTATTTCAACACTACATGGAGTGATGGCGTTTCCATAGCTGATCAAAAAACCGATAGACTGCTAATCCATGGTGATGTCTCAGGCAACACAACAGTTTATATCAAAAGCGATTTAGGAGATAAAAATAGTGTAGTAAATGCTTCTGATCCTTCGAATATGAGTGGTCTTTCACTCATCCAAGTTTCTGGAGAAGCAAAAGAGGATTCTTTCAAATTAGCCAAGGGCTATACCACAATAGGGGGAAGTCCTTATAAATACACGCTAACTGCCTATGGACCAACATCAAGCCATGGTGAAGCCGATATTGCGCAAAACCTCTTTGATGAAAAGAACGAAAAATTCTGGGATTTCCGCTTACACAAGGCACTTCTTGACCCAGATTCAAAAGTGGGAGCTGTTGTACCACAAATGGCAAGCTATTTGGTCATGCCGAATGTTCTCTTCACTACGGGCTTAACCGATATGGCTAAGCAAAACGCGCTTTTAGCCAATATGAGAACATCAATCTTGGGAAATAAAAAGAATAACGGCTTCTTCTTATACACCTATGGAAGTACAGGAACCTTATCCTCTGAACGCGGTCCTCTCGAATATGGTTATGGTGCTGATATCCGCTATGCTGCTATCCAAGCCGGTCTTGCATTACCTGCACTGGAAAGGCAAAATACCACAACACATTTCGGTTTTGTAGGAACCTATGGGCAGATGTCTTTCACCCCAAAAGATATGCAAGATGCGAGTAAAACCTCATTGGATAAATGGTCACTTGCAGCCTATGGCAGCGTACAGCATGACAATGGTTTCTACATCGATACACTTTTGTCCTATGGGATAATAAAGGGAGATATTACCAATGCCATCATTGGCAAAACTGCAAAATTGAAAAATGCCAAAATGTTAAGCATCTCCACCACTGTTGGCAAACAGTTTGCAACAGGAATGGAAGGCTTAACCTTCGAACCCCAAGCACAACTTGCTTATCAACATTTGATGTTTGATACCATTTCAGATACCGATAATCTTACCATTGATATGAACAATCCTCATCAATGGTTAATCCGTGTCGGTGGTCGTTTAACAAAAACTGTCGTCACAGCTGAAAATGGTCGTTCTATTTCCTTCTATGGAAAAGTAAATGCAGTCAAAACTCTTGGAGACAATGAAGCAATCCATATTGATAAAAATTATCAACGTGATTCTGTAGGCTCTTTTATTGAAGGTGGGCTTGGTATCAGTGCGCAACTGTCACCAAACATCTCTCTTCATGGGGATGTCAGCGCTCAACAAAAACTTCAAAAAACCGGTATAACTGGAGCAAGTTTTTCAGGCGGAATACGTTATCAGTTTTAAAACACAAGGCTATAAAAAAGCGGTAATGTTATTTTATTCGTTTTAACATAAAAGGCAGCACATTGTGCTGCCTTTTCAGTTTATAAACCCGAATTGCCTCATCAAAACCTCCTTCGCCTTTATCAATAAAGCATGCAAAATATTTTTGCAAAGCATGCAAAATATTTTTGCTTTCTTAATTTATTTTTAAAAGCACATGATCGTCCTCCCTCTTTGTTCTATGCTATGGAAAATTTGCTAAAAACTTTTGGCAATGCTCATGAAAAAATTTCTTCTATCTCAACTCTATAAAGCTTTAATAATAACAAGCTTTGATCAGGGCGCAATATTTCAACATATCGCGCTTCATAGAGACTCAATTTATGGATAGAGATTTACCAAGATAATTTTTTGGAATCTGTTTTTCCACTGATTTGCATTACTATTTTAAAAGATTTTCTGAAGCAAATCTTCAAACTATAGAGAATACCACCATATAATACGCTTTGTTCTTTACAAGAAAAACATAGTGATATAAAAGTACCTCGGAACTTGCGCCATCAGGGGAATGAAGTAAGCATCAAAGGCATACCAATAATAAAGGCATATCTATGTGTAAGAAATCTATTTATAAGAAAAGTTTTTTGTTATATACAATTGCTGGAACTTTGCTTTTCCCTAATTTCTGTCCGACTCATGCAGATACACTACCTCCTGAAGTTGTTAATCAGCTTAATTTGAATAATGGAGAAAATGAAACTTTTGATAATATTCTTATCCGTCATAGGGGTCCTGGAGTGTCTGCCCATGATAAATCAGTTCTCACAATTAAAAACTCAACAATACAAACAGAATTAGCTGCACTTTCTGTATCAACAAGTGGGCGCATCGATGCTAAAAGACTTGAAGCAAATACAAGGTACATAGGTTTAGAAACTAAAAATGGTATAATCAACGTCGAAGATTCGAATATAATTGTCAAAAAAGGAGGAAGCGGTGGTATTGTTTTTTATGAAACCCCAAAAAATAAAATAAAAGAGGGAGAACACGTTGTAAACCGAGTAAATCTTACTAATACAAAGCTTATTGTAGAAGATGGCGTCGGTATTCGGGGACCTTACGGTTCAAAGGCTATTGCAGAAGTTCATCTTAAAAATTCAGAAATTCGTGCCGATATGTTATTGAGAAATAAAACAAGGCGTGTATATCATGATGAAGATACCCTTCCCGTTTCTCTTACATTAACTGCTAAAAATTCGATTCTAGAAGGAAGAGCAAGAACATTAAAAGTAAATACAACAGTTCTTACTCTAAGTAATAATAGCAAGTGGTACTTAAAGGTCAGTCAAGAAGATGTAGATACTGATTTTAGTACCTTTAATTTCGATCTCAGTGACATTAAACAACGAGCACTTTCTACCGTTTCAGTACTGAACCTTGATAATAGCTCTATCGTATTTAATGTACCACCTGCTCTAGCAAAGAACCAATATCAAACTTTGAGTGTAGGACGAACCGCTGAGGTTTATAAATCAAGAGACAATATGGTCCCTACTGTAGCAACTGCTTACCATGCAACAGGCGATGCAAAAATTTATTTCAATACTGAATGGAGTGATGGCCTAACCAAAGAACAACAAAAAACAGACCGCCTTCTTGTTCATGGGAATGTATCAGGTACCACAACAATCTATTTCAATAGTCTTTCGAAGAATGAGAAAATAAACTCAGCAGATTCCGTTGCGTTAAATATGCGTGGTATTTCACTCATTCAAGTCTCTGGAAAAACGGATGAAACCGCTTTCAAATTAGCACATGGTTACATCACAATGGATGGATTGCCTTATAAATATACACTGAATGCTTATGGACCAACATCGAGTCGTGGAAAAGCCAATGGGCAGCAAAGCTACTTGGGAGAAATCTCTCAAGAATCAGAAGAAAATACTCTCAAAGACTACACGAGCTATGTTATAAAAGGGAACACTATTGAGGGAATTTCAAAAAATGACAAAGGTGAATCAGCGCCAAATCACGGGGAAAAAGGCAGCATTCAAAGCCATTTGAAAAAAGATGATAATTTCTGGGATTTCCGTTTGCAAAGTGCTACTCTCGATGGTGAAGAAAAGGTCAAAGCTCTTGTGCCTCAAGTGGCGAGCTATTTGGTAATGCCCCAAGCTCTATTCTCTGCTGGACTTTCTGATGTAAATAATCAAAACACTCTGCTAGATACAATGCAAACCAAAACCCTTGAGATAAAAGATAATAAAAACAATGGGATCTTTGTATCTACTTATGGCAACAGAGTTACACTATCTTCCAGCCGTAGTCCATTACAATATGGCTATGGTGCTGACGTAAACTATGCTGCCCTACAAGCAGGTATTACATTAGCAGCGCTAGAAGATCAAGATATTACCACAAATTTTGGTCTTTTAGGCACATACGGAAAGCTGGCTTTCACTCCAAAGGATATAGAAGGTGCTGACAAAAGCACTCTAGATAAATGGTTGCTTACTGCATATGGGAGTATCCGCCATAACTATGGCTTCTATGTCAATGCCCTCTTCTCCTACGGAGCTCTGAAGGGAAACATCACCACGATCCCCAGAGGAAATACTGCAGAATTGAATAATACAAATACATTGAATGTATCAGCCATCATCGGGCAAAAACTCACAACCAGTGCTAAAGGATTAGTCTTCGAACCACAGGCACAGCTCATCTATCAACGTCTCATGCTTGGCACCCTCTCAGATGTTGATGGCTTTAACGTGAACATAGGCACCCCTCACCAATGGTTAGTTCGCGTTGGGGGTCGTTTAACACAAGATATATCTACAACGAAAGAAGGAAGTACTGTTTCTCTCCACGGAAAATTGAATTTTATCAGAGCATTTGGTGATAAGGGTACAATACAGATCGGCGATACTTTCCACCTTAATTATATGAAAAGTTCGATTGAAGGTGGACTTGGTGTGAATGCACAACTATCTCAAAATATCGTGCTTCATGCTGATGTTAATTATCAACAAAAACTCCAAAAAGATGGTCTGTCTGGGATGTATCTTTCCGGTGGAATGCGCTATCGCTTCTAAAATAAAGCAAATAAAAGCGCAATATACCTTTTTATATTAAAGTGTATATTGTGCTTTTTTTCGATTTATAAAAATTGGAATTATTTTATTACAGTCTCTCTTTCCCTTTGATTAAGTAAAAAATATAAAATATTTCGACTTTTTCATTTTACGTCTAAAATATAGAATACATAATGCATATTTCTTCTCTTCTTCGTTGCGCGAAAGAATTGGTTGAAAGCTTTTGAAGAGTATATAAATATCTTTTGCCTTAGCTGCAAAAACTTTCATGACAACAAACTTTAGTTAATGAGGTATATTCTAAATACCCTATTTCATAGGGTTTTTTGCGTATAAATTTACTAGGTAAATTTTCCGGAATTCATTTTTCACTGATTACTATAACCGTTTTAAAATGGTTTTTTGAAGCGAACAGTCTAGCTACAGAGAGCAATGCTTAATAATTCGCTTTGTTCTTTACAATAAAAACATAATGATATAAAACTGTCTCGGTACTTGCACTATCAGGGGAATGAAGTAAGCATCCAAGACATACCAATAATAAAGGCATATCCATGTGTAAGAAATCTATCTATAAGAAAAGTTTTTTGTTATTTACAATTGCGGGAACTTTGGTTTTCTCTCATTTCCGTCCAACCCATGCAGATACACCACCTTCTGAAATGATTATGCTTCGTGCGGATAAGAGAGGAGAAGAAAAGATTTTTGATAATGTTTTTGTCCGCTCTAACTATACTACAGGGGTTGCTGATGACGAAGCCTTTATTATCATTAAAAACTCAACAATGCGCTCAGATTCGGCTTTACTTTCTGCATCAACAGGTGGACGCATTTATGCTAAAAAAATTGTTGGAAAAGCAGGTACTCGGGGTTTATTAGTTGCAAATGGTACAATCCATGTTGATGATTCCATCATAACCGTCTCTGAACAACATAAAAGCTATGGTATCCTTTTTGATCATATCATAAGTTCCAATCTCAAAGAGGGTGAAAAAGTTATCAATAAAGCAACCCTTACCAATACAAAACTTCTTGTAAAAGATGGTATTGGAATTGTAGGGCCGTACTATTCAGGCGCTGTTGCTGAAGTTTATCTTAAAGATTCAGAGCTTCGTACCGATATGTTATTAAAAAATAAAACCGAAACAGAGGGTGATAAGCCTGGTACTATTACATTAACCACTGATAATTCAATTATAGAAGGAAGAGTAAAAGCTTTTCCCAAAAATACAGCAGTTTTTACTCTGAACAATAACAGCAAATGGTACTTAAATATTAGTAAATTTGAAGTAGATGTGGGGAAAGAGCATGAACTATATTATGCAAACAAGCTCTCTAATATTAATCAAAAAGCGCTTTCTATTGTTTCAGTACTAAATCTTAATGATAGCTCTATCGCTTTTAATGCTCCACACACACTGGTAAAGGGACAGTATCAAACCCTCTATGTAGGACGAGCAGCTGATGTATCTGAACCCCAACAAAATAGACGCTCTAATGTAGGGGCAGTTTACAATGCAACGGGTGATGCAAAAATTTATCTCAATACTGAGTGGAGTGATGGTGCTGTAAAAGAACAACAAAAAACAGACCGTCTTCTTGTTTATGGTGATGTAACAGGCACTACAACAATTCATTTCAACAGCCTTTCGAAGAATAAGACATCAGAAGCAGAAATTTCTGTTCCAGACAACTCTATTCCCTCGAATACACGTGGTCTTTCGCTCGTGCAAGTTTATGGAAAAGCAGATGAAAATTCTTTCAGACTATCAAATAACTACATCACGATGGGCCGTTTACCTTATAAATATACGCTGAATGCTTACGGACCAACATCAAGTCATGACAAAGCTAATGGAGAACAAAGCTTCTTGGGAGAGAATAAGAATTTTTGGGATTTCCGCCTGCAAAGTGCCACTCTTGATAGTGACGCAAAAATCAGAGCTCTTGTTCCTCAAGTAGCAAGCTATTTGGTAATGCCTAATGCTGTATTCTCCTCTGAATTAGCTGATGTAAACAATCAAAACACGTTGTTAGACAATATGCGAACAGCAGCAATTGGAGTAAAGGAGAGTAAAAAGAAAGGTATTTTCCTGTCTACTTATGGAAATAAAAGCAAATTATTTTCTAGCCGCAGTCCATTGCAATACGGCTATGGTGCTGATGTTCACTATGCTGCATTACAAGCAGGCATTATGTTAAAATCGCTAGAAGATAAAGACATGATCACGAGCTTTGGTCTTTTAGGTACGTACGGAAAACTGGCTTTTACCCCAAAGGATATAGACGGCGCTGACAAGAGTACACTGGATAAGTGGTCTCTCGCTGCATATGGTAGCCTCCATCATAACAATGGCGTCTACGTCAATGTGCTTTTCTCCTATGGAATTCTGAGAGGAAATATCACCACAGCTCTCATTGGAAATACTGCAGAATTGCATAACACTGACATAATGAATACATCGTCTACTGTCGGACAAAAATTAGCAACTGGTGTTGAAGGATTGGTTTTTGAACCCCAAGCACAGCTTGTTTATCAGCATCTTACTCTTGGTACTCTCTCAGATGTTGATGGTTTTGACGTGAATATGGGCAGCCCTCATCAATTGTTGGTACGCATTGGTGGGCGTTTAACGCAAACGACGATGCCTACTGAAAAAGGGTGTGCTATTTCTTTCTACGGCAAATTGAATGTGATGAAAGCTTTTGGTAATAATAGGACAATACAGATTGGTGATACTTTCCAATTTGATTCTATGGGATATTTGATTGAAGGTGGACTTGGTGTTAATGCGCACCTCTCTGAAAGTATCGCCCTTCATGCTGATGTTAATTATCAACATAAATTGCAAAAAGCTGGCATATCTGGAGTGAGTTTTTCTGGTGGAATGCAATATCGGTTTTGAAAATCTTTGATTTCTATTTCTGAAACAGATGCAACGCTGAAATGTAAGCAGCGTTGCATGAATTTTAAATGTTATGAAAAAGTGTCATGCATCAAAAAGTTATTCTGTTTTTATCAAAAAGAAGAAAAATATATCAAGAGCATCTTTATGTATAAGAAGCGTTTATTATTACGTACAGCTGTTTGTGCTTTGTGTTTTTCTTATTTTAATTTAACTTATATAAGTAATGCCTCTGGTGGTATTTTTATCAGTAGATAAAGCCACTTCCTCAACACTGAAAGCCACTTTTGATGCGTCACCGGAAGCTCATGTGAACTTGCCCTCAAAGGTTGATGCTACCGCCAAACCTGCTGCAGATACTGAGAAACCATCTAAGCTTGTAGATGATAAAGAGATTGCAACTTTATCTCATGCCTCTCTTGAGCTTAAAGCAAAAACCAAAACTCTCACGCTACAAGTAACAAGCTATTTGGCAATATTTCCTGCAATGTTCACCATTTGACTTGCTGATATA
The DNA here is from genome assembly GCF_902652675.1 of Bartonella refiksaydamii. NCBI lineage: Bacteria > Pseudomonadati > Pseudomonadota > Alphaproteobacteria > Hyphomicrobiales > Bartonellaceae > Bartonella > Bartonella refiksaydamii. The sequence goes on along the minus strand of NZ_LR736297.1, from coordinate 39,491 downwards.
GCAATCAAAATGCATTGTTAGACAACGTACAAATAACAATGTTTGAACCAAAAAATAATAAAGAAAGGGGGATTTTTTCTACTTATGGCAACAGATGCCTACTATTTTCCAGCTCTAAACCATCACAAGATGGTGCTAATGCAGATATTCGCTATGCTGCATTGCAAACAGACCTTACATTAATAGCACTAGAAGATCAGAATGTCAGCACAGATTTCGTCTTTTGGGGACATATGGGAAATTAGCTTTCACCCCAAAGAACATAGAAGGCGCTGAAAAGAATATGCTTGATAAATAGTTACTCACCGCATACAGAAACATTCAGCATGACAGTGGTATCTACGCAAGTACATTCCTCTCTTACGGAATTTTCAAAGGAAATCTCACAACCGCTCTTATCAAAAACACTAAAAAAGTAAATAATATAAAAACATTAGGGGATTTTGCTGCCATCGGCCAGAAATTGCCAACGGGTGTTGAAGGCATAACACTTGAACCCCAAGCACAACTTGTTTATCAATGCCTGCCGCTTGGCACTCTCTCGGATAGCAATAATTTTAAAGTGAACCTAGGCAATTCTTACCAATGGTTGCTCCGTATTGGCAGACGTTTTACACAAAATAAAGGGCATGCTGTTTCTTTCTATGGCAAACTGAACTTTATCAAAACTTTTGATAAAAAGAAAACTATACAGATTGGTCAAAATTTTAAGCTTGCTTCTATGAGAACCTCTGTCGAAGGTGGTTTTGGTGTTAACGCGCATTTATCACAAAATATCGCGCTTCATGGCGATATCAGCTACCAACATAAACTCAAAAAAACCGACATACTTAGAATGCATGCTTCCGGCGGAATACGCTACCGCTTTTAAAAAACTTTGATTCACATCTTGAAATGCAACCAGCGCTATATATATTTCGTTTTGCATTTTATAAAAAGTACGTACTGCATTAAAAGTATATAATTTTTTTATTAAAGAGCGAGAATAAGTGTTTAGGAATATATCTATATGAAAAAAAGTTTATTATTATGTACAGTTTCTGGAGTTCTATTGTGCTCTTATTCCAGCCTGTCTTATGCCCATGATGCAGCGACTACTCTACCAACAGCTGTAAACTCTTCATCTCCACAATCTAGACCTGCGAATCCTGCATCTACAATCGCAACAACTACAGAGCTAAGCAATCCGACAAGCCCTTCTCCAACTGTACCCCCTCCAACTGTAACCCCTAAATCTAAAACACCTGCAAAACCTGCAGTTCTTACAAAGCAAACTTCTGAAAGTTCTACATCTAAGCAAGAAAATTCTAGTGCTTCAAAGCCTGACGAAAATGCAACTATAGATATGCTTTCTTCCTCTGGAGAATCGCTGCAATTTACTCGAGCAGATATAGAACCTACAGCGACAGAAACAAGAGGCAAATCGAGAAGAAGACAAGGTACAGAAAAATCCTCTTCGACAACCCCTTTAAACAAAGAAAATCTACCTAATTTTGCTGTATCAGCGCCATCAATACCTGCAAAACCAGCACCACAAACACCATCAATGAAGATACAATCAGAGCCTGTAAAACCAATATCCACACAGCCATTATCTTCAAAACCAGTACAAATGGAAGATCTACACTCTGCAATAGAAGTTGAGAACGGCGATACTGTAACGCAACATAATGTTAAAGTTTACGACAAGTTTGTTACTGTAGATGCGCAAGGAAAAAACTCGATAATAAAGATAATAGGAGGAACAGTTTCATCAGAATTCATTGCTTTAAGTGCGTCGAAAGGTGGAATTGTTAATGGCACAGATATAACTGTAACAGCATCATCGGTTGGCTTACTGGGCACAGATGGTGGTACAATTAACCTTAAAAATTCGACTGTAAATGTCGCGGGTGGGAGTCAAACGCATGGTATCGTTTTCCGAAACACCCTCAGTACACCTATGCACAACATCGCCATGAATCGAAATGCACGCAATGCCGAAGAAAGAAGTAATTTTGCCTCTCTAAAAGCTGTTCCCAATAATGTGGTGTTAACTGATACAAAACTTTTTGTTGAACGTGGTGTTGGTATTGGTGTTTATGGAGGATCTGCGAACGCTGAAGTTGTTCTCAAAGATTCAGAAATCCACGCCGATCTTTTATTAAAGAATGAGGAAGTTCTTTCCCACAATCTTACATTGACGACAGAGCATTCTCTACTAGAAGGACGGGTAAGAACATTAGGAGAAAATAGAACAGCTCTTGATCTGAAAAATAACACAAAATGGTTTTTAAAAACCAATAAAAACGTAGCTAATAATGATAAAGATCTGTCTGATAATGCGCGGCTTGGTGTCGATGAAAAATCATACTCTAACCTTTCTGCACTGAGCCTCACAGACAGTATTGTAGTGTTTGAAAAACCCACAGAGGGACATTATCAAACTTTGTTTGTAGGATCTAAACCGCAGCAAAGAGTTGAAGATTCCAATGCATATGTGACTTATAGTGCAACAGGTACAGCGGAGATTCATTTAAACACTAAATGGAGCAGTCATTCTCCGGTGAAGAAACAAGAAACCGATCGTGTCGTAATCGATGGCGATGTATCAGGGAACACCGTTGTCCACATCAATCTCTTAGAAAAAGATCAAAAAATAACCGATAACAGTTCTGGTTGGGGAGAGCACATGGCTTCACGCCCTTCAGAGACACATGGAATTTCAATCATTCAAGTTTCTGGGAAAGCTAACGAAAACTCCTTCAACTTAGCAGGCAAGTATATGACAATGGGTGGTTTGCCTTATAAGTATGTACTCACGGCTTATGCACCAGGGACATCCCATGCTAGCCAAAATCTCTTTGGTAAGAATGATAAAAATTTCTGGGACTTCCGGTTGCAAAATGCCTACGTTGATAGAAATAAGAAGATCAGAGCCCTTTTACCACAGGTAGCAAATTATTTAGTCATGCCCAATGCTTTGTTATCTGCTGGCTTTTCTGATGTGAACAATCAAAACGTACTGTTAGACAATATGAGTGCGACAGTGTTTGGAACACAGAGTAATAAAAAGAAAGGTATTTTCTTCTCTTCCTATGGTGAAAAAGCCACTTTATTTTCCAACCGTGACCCGCTGCATTACGGCTATGGTGCTGATGTGAACTATACTGCTTTGCAACTAGGTGTGATATTAGCGTCTCTAGAAAATAAAGATATCAGCACACATTTTGGTCTTTTAGGAACCTACGGAAAGCTTGCTTTTACTCCAAAGGATATGGAAGATGCTGAAAAGACAACACTTGATAAATGGTCACTCACAGCTTATAGCGGCATTCAACATAGCAGTGGTCTATACGTAAACACACTTCTTTCCTACGGACAACTGAAGGGAGATATCACCACAGCCCTCATTGGAGATGTTGCAAAACTGGATGGTACTGAGACACTAAGTGTATCTGCTACCATTGGTCAAAAAGTAGTAACCAGTTCTAAGGGGCTAATGTTTGAACCACAAGCGCAATTGATTTATCAAAATCTCTTATTCAATGTTTTCTCAGATGCTAATAATTTGGAAGTTGATATGGGCAATCCACATCAATGGCTAATGCGTATTGGTGGACGTTTGACACAAACTTTCACCACCACGGAAGAAAACAATGTTGTTTCCTTTTACGGTAAACTAAATGTACTCAAAACTTTTGGTGATGGCGGAACAATAAAAATTGGTGACACATTTTATCTTGATCCTACCGGATCTTCAATTGAGGGCGGCATTGGTGTTAATGCTTATCTCTCTCAGAATATCGCACTCCATGGCGATATTAGCTATCAGAAAAAACTTCAAAGAGCCGGTATATCAGGAACCAATTTTTCTGGTGGAATACGTTATCATTTTTAAAATAGAAGCAGTGTCGATTTTAATAAAGGCAGCCTAAAATGCTGCCTTTATTAATTAAATCTCTATTTTCAAAAAATTACCACACAAAATGTTACAACACCCAGAAGAGGTGAAAACGCGCACCCTCGCTAAAAAAACACTATACTAGGATAATTGTTTAATCACTTAGACGTCCAATGTGGACTGAAATTACATCACCAATTTCCCTCTGTTTCTTTTGTCCGCTCAGCAATTTGAACAGCTTGCGAAAGATCATTTACTGCACTTAAATGCGTTTGAAGCAATTCACTATTACGCTGTAATTTTTTTTGTAAATCTGATAATAAGCTTTCAACCTCATTTTCAATATCTTCATTCATGTAGCGCTTTACGTCGCTCACAGATTTATTAAGGTCACGTAAGCCACGTATTTTACATAAATTGATTTCTTCATAATCTGGAATACTACTGCTTTCTAGCATATTGCTTTCATAATCAACTACCTGCGCCAACCCTTTAACAGCAGCTACAAACTTCGTCATCGCCCAATCACGATCAATAAGATTGTTATCAAGAATTTTTGCTTTTGATGCAAAACTATCATCACCATATGACACTACAGACATTTTTTCCCCTTCAACGGTATTGTTCAATCTTGCTCTCAAATCAAATAAGGGAGATTAAACAGCTTCTCTTCAATGCTGATACACTCAATTGAGCTTATTGTGCGAATATTGCTCCGACAACAGCACGACAATACTTAAAAGCGTATACCTGTTCACTTTCAACACATTATATGGAAGATTTTTTTGCTCCAAAATCACCATTGGCATAATACCAATTCCAATTCGCCAAAACACCGCAAACTCTCAAGCTAATGCGCAATGGAATAATACAGAGCAAATATCAAAATTTCCAAATTTGTTTTGCCTATCTTCGACCAGAAACCATAATGTATTGACAATAACATATGCCAACAAAAACTCGTAACATATAAAGATTCAAATTCTTTAAAGATTTCAGCATGTTATCCTCCATAGCATTTGGCTTTTTACGCGCCTGAATTTTGCATGACATTTGGCACTACACAGGATCAACCCGCACCACTTCAAAAAACCCCTCTTTTCACATGCTACCTTCTGCACACAAAACAAGAAGAACATTTTCTGAATATAGCCATGCTATAATATTCAAAAGACAACTTAAAAAGGCTATAGATCTCCTTTTTTAATTATCATTCGCTTTTCTTTGCAATGAGAGACTATATAGGATTTTTAAAATCCTTTCAAGAGTTATCCCCAAAACATACAATCCTATAATCTTTCAAGATCATACGCCTTTAAAGCTATCCCCACTGATGTTTTCAACCTTTTCTGTACAACATAATCTTCTCACAGATCATTTCATTAAATAACGCACCGTTAGTCCACTATTAATATCACTCTATCTGTACACTCATTTCATACGTAAAAGAAAAATTATAGAAACAATAATTTCTTCTTCACAAAGAAAACTTTTGTTGTAAATGTCATTTTTATACCAAACCTTCTGGAAGAAGCTGTACTGTTGCTCTTTTCTTTCAAGGATCATATTTGATATTTTTTCATAAACAGCTTTAGTCGATCTCGTTATGGATAAAATCAATCAGAAAACCTATACAAAAAAAGCTTCACTTTTTCCCCTGCCCGACAATACTAAAACACCTCAACTCTCCATAAGAAAAAAGAAAGACTTTATGCTTGCTGCGTATATTGTATCAGCGTATATTACAAACTGTAACATATTATTATTCACAAAATTGATACCACAAAGAACAGAAAGAGGTTCTTATGGCTGATATAATAAAAACCGCTCTGTTTTATTCCACATTGATTGTCATCATCTATGCTTTTATCGTTACCTTAGCTCTCATAATAGAGACATATTAGATATACTCTCCCAGCTTTTTCGTGATCTTTGCAAATGAGCGCCAAAAATTCTTATAAAATCTTCAAACTTTTATAAAATCAAAGAAAGATTTCAAGGCTGCCGATAAATCACGTGCCAGTTGCAACTGTTACTTCCAACTATTTTCGTTTTAATCTTTGATTTTTATATATACTTTTAACAATCAGGCTTAATATTTTTATTCATACCTTGAATCATAATATTCCTCAGAATGATTTTTTCATCCTCCTTCTATTGAAAAACAGAAAACAACAAAGCCTAACCCTCATTGGCTTTTAATGAAATAGATGAATGTAGTACAGCTTGTGCTTATACTATTTTAAACGCAAGGCTATTGTTTTCATAAGGAGAGCTCCTTGCATCTAAAAAAAAGAAAACCTCCCAAAATAGGAGATTTCTCATTTACTGAAGTCTATATCTTTGATGTGCAAGATAAAATTCACGGTTTCTTCTTCTTGAAAGAGAACAAAAAACAATATGGTCATGATTACTTTTGTTTATAACTTCACTGCTATACTACACTTTTTCAGATTCAGAAGATTTTAAACACTGTTTTTTAGCGCCCCATAAAAAGTTCCATATAAGCTTGCCGAACGTTTTTACAATTTTGAGATGACTTTATAGGTGAATCTTCCTTGTCACATTTTTTTGCCTATTCTTCGAATAACTTTTCATCTTTCTTAAACTCTGCCACGCTATAGGTTTTTTCACAACAAACAACGACAAGTCCAGTACAAAGAAGCAATGCTGTTATAATGACTTTATTCATGATTAAACTCCCCTTCTGTCTTTCAATTTAGTAATAATAATGTGTGTCACGTGATCTCTATATTACGCTTGAAACATTTTCTTTTGACGAATATTTACAGCTTCAACACAAACATGTTGAAGCATGATAGTAACTTGCGTTTGTAACATTGCCTACACAGCTGCTCATTGTGTTTGAAGTTCTTGAAATTCAGCAACAATTTTGACATTTTGGCACTTTTCAAAGAGCTTTTTAAGCACTTCATTTCTTTCATAAACCACTTCGTAATGAGATATGAAGCAACACGTATATGTAATTATAAGCACTTGTAATGCCTGTAATCATTGCAATTTGCCAGCAAACAAAAACAACACACATTCAATGAACGAATTGCACTCTCATCATTCTTAAATCACCAGAAAAATGAAAAAAACTTTGATATAATTTGCCGTACACTTAAAACAATGCCGATAGAAATACTCAAAAAACAACTCTTCACATCCCAGCAAAAAAAATGGGGACAGCCCTCTTAAGAATGACCACAATTACATCAAATAATGTGAGAGCATAAAACAGCACAAAAGAAAGAAGCAATATCAATGGAATAATAAAGGATTCCTTCTACTCACTTGCAAAAGAGTAAATTTTATAAAGCACCAATATCAGTAAGCGCGCGATTTATTTTTAGCTCCCCCCTTTCAACATGAGTATAATTTAATAAAATAAAACCCAGCTCTATACAAATAACAATCGATATTACTTTTAGGCAAATACATATCATGAAAGTACTTTAATTATACGCAATGTTTTGTTGATGAAATTCATCTTGTACACTTGAAACTTGCAGAAAGCATAATAATCTTGGCAAAAAGTCAACACCCCTTTTCCTCACCAGCAGAAATACGATAGCAGATATTTTGTCCTCTCCTCGCTCCATAAGAAGAAAATTCTTCCCCTCCCCAATTTGTAATCAGATTGATTTCTCTCAAGTATGTCCCACTTACTGCCCCTTTCTTTTTCATTTTTACGAAAATATATCATACAACAATATCTACGTTCATTTACACCACTCACTATTTATCCTCTCACAACAATAGGATTATATGATAGTTCTTATCCAACCTAAAAATGACTAGCCAACACTAGATTTACTGAACTCAACTTTTTGAAAAGATGCAAATAAACAGAGAAAATTCGGCACAATGCATGGTCATAATATATCCTACCAGAATTTTATATTTATGATATCTGCTCTCTAGGAGGAGGCCAAATCAATGAAAACTTATTATCGTATATCATTTTTTACACTTTTCCGTATTTCTGTGAAAGCAATTCGCGCACTTCATCTGCTATTTTTGTTCCACGACTTGCGCAACTCATCTTAATTAAACGATGCAAACTTTCCGGTACATCAATGGTGAGCCGCTTCATAGCTCCATCCATGCTTCCTTTGCGGCTTCCTACCCATGCATCAGCTGTTAAAGGAATTGATTTATTGGTTGGCTTCGTACCAATCTTAATTTTTTTATTCATAGTTCTAACTCCTTAATTTCCGCTGCAACAGCTTCAATCTCTGCTGCTGCTGGTCCTTGCTTATCAACTTCATAAACAGCCTTTCCTTGTGCTACAGCTTCCGCAAAAATCACGCGCTGCGCAACGCTGGCAGAAAGAACATGTACTGGATATACTCCAAGAGCCTCGCCCACATCACGCCCTATCGCTGTATTGACTATTTTACGATTAATAACAAAAGCAGATTTTAGATTTTCTTTATAAACACGCGCTTCAGCAATAAGCTTTACAATCCCATCAGCTGCCCAAATATCGTATGGGCTAGGCTGCACAGGAATAAGCACCAAATCCGAAGCCATAAGAGCACTACGAGCAAGATCCGTCACGCGTGGAGGGCCATCAATAACAATATGATCATAATTATGACCAATCTGTGTAATCTCTCTGTGAACCGTTGCACGCGGCAAACCAACAACTGAAAACAAAGGAGCATCTTTACGAGCAGCTGCCCAATCCAATGCACTCCCCTGCGGATCAACATCAATAAGCAACACACGTGCTCCGGTACGTGCGAAGCTAGCGGCAAGATTCACGCTCAACGTAGTTTTCCCTACACCACCCTTTTGATTCAGGACTCCAATTATCATTAATTACGCCTTTCAGTTTTATCGTTTTTACGATAATACAGAAAATATCAAAGGAGGCAAGCATCTAACACACGCAAAATAATCACCACTCTTTTTTCACGAGAAAAGCTACAACCACGTACTATAATACAGCATCCATGGAATGCTTGAAGCACCCTTCCCCTTCGCACACAGCTTATACAATTAAGAAAAATCACATTTTTTAGGCACGAGTACATTAACCGGATTTTGTGAATTTAAATCCACAATTGTGCATCCTGCGCAAAACACTTTTGTTAAAAAATCTGCAGCTACATGACACACCGTAAAAATTGAGAAAAATCGTTTAGAGCCGAACAATCTCTTTTGTTTCAGCATCCTCATCAAAAAAATCAATCCTTCCCTAACAATCTCCGGCAGAAATACCACCACACAGTACAAAAAATAATGCCAACATAACCAGATACGAAAAAGCATCTTTATATTAGCTACCCTGCATGTTGTACCTCCTTTGCATTAAAACAATTCACCAAGAAGCATATGGAATGCTTTTAAAATGGTTTTTGTTCACGTACACATCTCTTTTTTACGTAGCAAGTAAAGAGTTTTTTATTGATATAAGGGAGATAAAATATCTTAATAACTGTAGTTCATTTTTCCTCAATGAGATCTATTTTTCTCGACAAATAGAACATTTTTGTTATCATCAAGGGGTTTCACCTTCATAATATAGCATAGCAGAAAGCATCATGCAGCTATAGCTACAGGGATAAATAAAGATGAACTTACAACAAATTGACCATGATATTTTTATCAGCGCCCAAATCAACCTCGAAAATATCAAAACATTAGCACAAGCTGGCTTTAAAACGATTATCTGTAACCGCCCTGATCAAGAAGATCCTCACCAACCTGATTTTTCCACCATTAAAGCAGCAGCACACGAATATGGCATAAAAGCACATCATATTCCTATCGTACCACCTACCATAAAAAAATCAGATATTGAAACCATGAAAACAATTTTAAAAGCAGCATCTGTACCTCTTCTTGCTTATTGTCACCATGGAACACGTTCAATGCATCTTTATCGTTTAGCCTGTCTTTAATCACTTATCTTAACCGATCAGAAAGCAATAAAGGGTAAATTTTAAAACTATAATAAAAGCCACAGAATTCCATAAGTTTCTGAAAAAGATAAAGATCATGCTTAAATCAGATCTCCAGACATTTGTTTCCCCCTCAAAACAAAGAAAAACACACATCTTCCATGATGTCTTAGAGTATATTTTCGTGATTATAATCAGTTTAAGTGCTATTATTGCCGCTCTTATATCTTTTTCAGATCAATTGAAGGCATATTTTTAAAAGTAAGCAGTCGATCTAACTGCGACAATGGCTGTACTGCGTCCAAAATTGCTTTTGCTGCTTCTTCATCGCGTTGCATTTGTGCAATCAAAGGCTCAAGACCATCAAATTTTTCTTGCCCTCGTAAAAACTGTAAGAAAGAAACGGTGCAACTTTCTCCATAAAGGTCATCGTTAAAATTAAACAAATAAGTTTCCAGAAGCGGGGCGCCATCTTTAACAACCGTTGGACGACAACCAAAACTTGCAACTCCATCATGCAAAACACCGTTAGCACGACGCAATCGTACTGCATAAACCCCATGCGCCAAACTAGCTTGAGGAGATAATATCTGATTAGCAGTAGGAAACCCTAAAAGGCGGCCGAGTTTTTCGCCTTGGATAACATTTGAGCGAACCCGATAATGATACCCCAATAAATGAGCCGCTGTTCCCACCCGACCTTGTGAAAGAAACTTACGAATGGAACTAGAGGAAATGACCAATGGCTGGAGATTTTGTGTATTAGAGACGCAAGGAACTTGCACAACCTCAAATCCATACTCTTGTCCCCTTTGACAAAGAAGGTGTAGATTTCCACTTCTCTGATGACCAAATTGAAAATTTTCACCTGTTACCACAACGGAAACATCAAAAGTTTGTTTTAAAATCACGTGGATAAATTCATCCGCTGAAAGAGCCGCAAAATGCACATCAAACGGCTGTTCAATCACCCCATTAAACCCGAGAATTTTAAAAATTTCTGCTTTTTCAGCTGCTTCTGTCAAGCGATCAACAGGGACTGAGGAGCAAAAAAAACTCCTTGGATGGGGTTCAAAGGTTAAAACAATAGCTGGCTTATTTTTTATGCGCGCTAAATCAAGTGCTTTTTGGAGCACCGCTTGATGCCCGCAATGAACACCATCAAAGTTTCCAAGTGCCAACACCGCTCCCCGCCAAGCCAAAGGAAGCATATCTGTCCCCTGAAGACGCAAAAAATCAGACATCACTGCAGAGCCCACATTACCGCTTGTGGCTTATAGCCATGACGTTCAAGAAAAGAGTGCAACGCTTGCTTATCCACCACACCATTTTGCATATAATCATAACGATGAATGCCCCCCATGATATAAAGCGCATCAAGTCCAAAATGAGATGCACCTTTGATATCTGTCAAAAGACCGTCACCAATAGCTAAAACTTGACTTTTTTCCACTTTCCCACGAATTTTTTGAAGTTTTTCAAAGGCACACTCATAAATGGGTGCATGAGGTTTTCCGGCAATGCGCACCTCACCTCCCAATTGTTGGTAAAATCGAGCCAATGCACCCGCGCACCAAAACTCTTGATTTCCATAATGTACAGTCACATCGGGATTAGCACAAATAAAAGGCAAATTGCGCGCTCGCATACGAAGGAACATTTCCTCATAAGCAGATGGTTTTTCATCAAGATCTTCAAGAAAACCACTACAAACCACGACAGAGGCTTCCCATTCTTCAACCAGTTCACAATCTAACCCTTCAAACAATATCAAATCACGTTGCGGGCCAATGAAAAAAACTTTACGCGAAGCAGCGCGAATAAGATCGCGCGTCACATCCCCTGAAGTAATAAGTGCATCATAATAATCGCTATGAACATTCATACTTTGTAATTGAACAATGACATCTTCACGTGGTCGAGGTGAATTGGTCAAAAAAATGACATTTTTTCCCATCTGTCGAATTTTGTGCAAAACATTCAATGCGGGTTCAAATGCATGCACACCGTTGTGCACAACACCCCAAACATCGCAAAAAACAGCATCATAATGCGCTATAACAGTATCAATATGGGTAAGTTCATTCATGTTGCACCTGTTTATATCTTTGCCATTTTATAAAACTGTCTTTACTTCAAAATTACTTAATCGAAAGAGTCTTTTTCTGTCATCTGCTTTCCCAACCCTATGTTTCCTCTCCTTAATCGCTTTGCATCACGTATAGAGATCATGAGAAATGATAAAACAAAAAGCTATCGTTAAGGGGTGCAAAATTCTGAAACGCCTCATATCAAAAGTTTACAATTCTACAATGTTCCTTCACCCCATAAAAATTTTAATTTTAAACACTACTGTATTGATACAGTTTCTTACCTGAAATACTCAAGTTCTTATTTTGAAAACACACGAAAATAAATCTTTTAATAAAGACAATTCAAAAGAAAAAGTCTCACTTTTCTGAGAGAAAATTAGCTTAAATGCAAACGAAAAATATACAGAACACACAGTATACGTCATTGTCTATACAATGCATTGGCTTTAAATCTTAACAATCAGCCATTAGATTGTAAGCGCTATTTCTCTTCTCGAATCTTCTGATGAAGAAAAAGAAAATGGGAAAACCACTAAAAGAAGAAGCTGGAGTATCAACCGCAAACTTTGCAGTTATTATGACTTTTAGCAGCACATATCTCGATTAATTGATTGACATACTCTTATTGCATCTCATACCACCTGATATTAAGCTTACACTTTGATTAATGTTACACAAGAAAGCACACTATCACTACAGAGTTTGTGTAAAGCAAAGCTAAAAAGCTAGAAAACTGTTTAACTACATTGATGCTTTACTTACTTTTTCAGTTTTTATAAAATTTTTTAAGGATCAATGGGATTATAACTGCCATTATCTCTTCTCCATTCTTCTGGTTGTTCAAATTCGCTAGACCACAATCCCATTTGTGCTTTTTGCGCTGCAAATTGTAAATTTTTGTAATCTGCTGGTGAAGGAAAATGATGCTGATCTTTTGTCAAAACCATTACACCCTCTGCAAGCCCCGCGCGCGCCAGATCAACCCCATCAACAAAACACTGAGCATAATGGACTTGTTTTATCACACGCGCTTGCCGACAAGTAACATTTTTATCGATTGTTTTTGTCACAAGCCATGCCGTAACAAAAGCACCGCATGGCCACTTGATTCCATTTCGTGAAGCAAATTGCCGTGTTTCACAGGTTTCAACACCATATAATCGGATATTGCGAATAATTCTTTTTCTCCACCCCTCATCTATGGGCGTGATCATTTTAAAAGTGACACCGCTTGTCACCTGTATAGCACCTGAATAAACTGGCACGTTTTCTTCATAAAATTGCGTAGATAATGATTCTGAATGCGAAGGCACTTCACCTTGGTTAGCTTGATCCGTCAATTTTAAATCCAGTTCTTGAAACTGTTTTTCCACTGTCTTTTTTACTTTTTGCACAAAAGAATTTTGGATAAAATTTTCAGAATTTTGACTAAAATAAAAAATACAAGCAATAATAATATAAATGAAAATCAAATATTTAAATGATGATCGAAGAGATTTTTTAAAAAGTATCATTTTGAATATTATAAATATTTTTGTTTATTTCACTAATATAAATAAAATACTATAAATTAAACAGTACTGCTTGTTATTTTTTTGAGTTATGTACCATCTTTATCTTCTATTTATTTATTTCATAAATAAATAGAAGATATCGGGAAGTATTTTTATTTGATTAAACGCGGGGACATTTCCATGCTAAAAATAAACAATCAATTTAACAACAGTCGTACTTTACAAAAATTAACCTTTTCAACTACACAAAAGAAATGGTTAACAACAATACTTATGTTATTCATTGCCTTCATAACACTTAGTGAGCCAGCATTTGCAGCAGGTGACTTCGGAAAAATTGAAGGGGCTCTTAAATAAATTAATCAGCGCTTTAACAGGCCCCATTGCAAAATCAATTGCAACTATTGCTGTTGCTGGTATTGAGCTTGCGTGGATTGCTGGTTGTGTCGAAATGCGCAAAGCTTTCTTCGTTTGTGTTGGCATCGGCATTGTTATGGGTGCATCGCAAATTGTTACAATGCTTTCTAATTGATTTGACTCCAGCATTTTAAAAGTCATGAAAGAGCATGATAGGCTGAAGGAAGATACGTTGTTTCTCGCTTGTACACGCCCTGCAATGATTGCGGGAGTGACAGTGGAAGCTATGGGGTTAAATGCGATGGGAACGCTGATATTGTTTATTATGACAGGCAATATTTTTCTCATAACCTTTGGTGTTATTGGGCATTTCATATTCAAGGAAATCCTAAAGCATGACCATAACAAATTCCGTATTCTTCTGACATGGCAAAAAACATATATTTTTGCCCGCAATTCTAGTTTATGGGGTGGGGGCAGTCTTTCTCCATTACGATTAATTCGTAATTATGAGGAATTGAAATGAAAACACTAGAGCGCAAGCGTGAGAAGCAGCCGGAATCTATTATTCCCTATGTGCGCCATGTCAACAAACATGTCATCGCACTGGATTCCCGCGCGCTCATGATGGTTATCAAACTTGAAGGTATTAACTTTGAGACAGCGGATATTATTGATCTGAATGTTCTTCACGAACAGCTCAACAATCTGTTTAAAAACATTGCGGATGAACGGATAGCGCTTTATAGCCATATTATCAGAAAGCGTGAAACTGTTTATCCGGATGGGACTTTTAGGTCAGAATTTGCCAAGCAGTTGGATGACAAATACCGTGAACGGATGGTTTCACAGGAGCTTTATCGCAATGATCTTTATCTTTCCATCTTGTGGAATCCCCATGTTGATCAAACGGATAAATTGGTTGATTTTTTTAAGCGTCTGGGAAAAGCTAAGGAAACAAAAACAGAAGTTGATGCAGAGTCCATTCGCAAGCTTGAAGATATCACCACAGACATTATTCAAAATTTAGAGCGCTATGGTGCAAAAAGGCTTGGACTTTATGAACATGAAGGCAATATTTTTTCGCAACAAAGTGAATTTATTCACCAATTGGTGGGAGGGCGTCGTGAACGTGTTCCTCTCACTTGGGGCACGATAGCATCTTCTGTTTATTCAGACCGTCTTATTTTCGGGAAAGAAATCATAGAAATACGCTATGAGTCGGGACGGCGGTTTGCTGGAATGTTTGGCTGGAAAGAATATCCAGCAAAAACCAAAACAGGCATGACAGATGGTCTGCTCACCCTCCCCTTTGAATTTATTTTCACGCAATCTTTTATTTTCAAAAGTAAAAACATTGCCAAGCAGATTATGGGGCGCAAACAAAACCAAATGGTCAATGCTGGAGACCGTGCAGGCTCACAAATTATGGAACTGGATGATGCGCTCGATGATCTTGAATCCAATCGTTTTGTTTTAGGTGAACATCACTTATCATTGGCGGTCTTTGCCGATACGCCGCAAGAGCTTGCTGATAATCTTGCCAAAGCCCGTTCTCGTCTTACAAATGGTGGTGCAGTTATTGCACGGGAAGATCTAGGTCTTGCCGCTGCTTGGTGGGCACAGCTGCCTGGAAATTATGCTTATCGCATACGCTCTGATGCCATTACAAGCCGCAACTACGCAGCCCTTTTTCCTTTTCGTTCTTTTCCGGTTGGGAAAATAGATGGCAATGTGTGGGGACCAGCGGTAGCCTTGATGAAAACCTCTGCCGGCTCACCCTTTTATTTTAACTTTCACTTTGGTGATTTAGGCAATACTTTTGTTTGTGGACCGTCGGGTTCTGGAAAAACGGTTATTGTCAATTTTCTCTTAGCACAACTTCAAAAACATGATCCCAATATGGTCTTTTTTGACAAAGATCGGGGGGCAGAACTTTTTGTCAGAGCGGGCGGTGGCACCTATATGCCGCTAAAGAATGGTAAGCCGACAGGGATAGCACCGCTAAAAGGCTTAGACTATAACAATCCAGCAGATAGAGTGTTTTTATGGCAATGGATTACCAAACTTGTTTCTGCTGAAGGACAAAAAATTAGTGAATCAGAAAGGCAAGATATTGCTGCGGCAGTTGACCAACTTGCCTTATTACCCAAGGAACAACGGACAATTTCTGCCTTGCAAATGTTTTTTGATACCACCCATAGAGAAGGCATCTCTGGGCGTTTAGAGAGATGGTGTAAAGGCAATGCTTTGGGGTGGGTTTTTGACAATCCTGATGATGATATTGGCATTGATGCAAAATTTATCGGTTATGATATGACGGACTTTTTGGACAATGACGAAATTCGTCCCCCCTTAATGATGTATCTCTTTCATAGAATTCTTTCTCTCATTGACGGGCGTCGCATTATCATTGTCATTGATGAATTCTGGAAAGCCTTAGAAGACGATTCCTTTAAAGCCTTTGCACAAGATAGGCTGAAAACAATTCGTAAACAAAATGGTTTGATGCTCTTTGCTACGCAAAGCCCCAAAGATGCGATCAACTCGACAATTGCCCACACCATTATAGAACAATGCCCAACACAGATTTATTTTCCCAATCAAAAGGGCAATCATGGGGATTATGTAGAGGGTTTTAAATTATCAGACAGAGAATTTAACCTGATACAAACAGAATTAAGCCGAGAGTCACGGCGTTTTCTTGTCAAACAAGGTCAAAGTTCTGTTGTAGCAGAACTGAACCTACGTGGTTTTGATGATGAAATAGCCATTTTAAGCGGCACCACCAAGAATATTGAACTTTTAGAGACCATTATGGATGAAGTTGGTGAATCTCCAGAAAAATGGCTTCCTCTTTTTCAAGAAAGGTCAAAACAATGAAAAAACTTTTATTGGCAACAGCCCTTTGCGCAATTTCTTTTGGCTTAACAACAAATACCTTCGCCATTGTGGTATTTGATCCTACAGCTGCTGCAAAATTGACCCAGCAATATCAACAAGCATTAAAACAATTCCAACAAGGTGCAGAGCAACTCAATCAATTAAAAGGTCAGCTTGATCAAATAAAGAATCTTTATAACTCTTTAAATGTCAAGCCTGACATCTCAGGATTGAAAGAAATGTTTAACAAGCAAGGGAGCAATGGCGCCCTCCCCTCTGATTTTAACCATTTTCAACAATCGATGGGTGGTGGCGGCGGTGGCGGCAGCAAAAACACGCAAAAATGGCGAGAAGAGCTCGTATACAAAGAGCCCTCAGGCGGAGCAGGTTCAAAAGCTGCCGTTGATGCTTTTTACGAACAGGAAGTCAAAAAAGCAGAACAGCGCATAGTAGGACAAGCGGCAAAAGGCCAAAACGTTTACGAAGAAGCGAGTGAAACACAAAAAAACATTAACAAGCTCATTGAAAAACTTGGAAGTACTGAAGATGCTGGTGAAATTCAAGGCATTCAAGCACAATTAGCAGCGGTACAAGCAGACCTTCAAACAAAAATACTACAATTACAAGCCGCCGCGATGATCCAACAAGCAGAAGACAAAGCTAAAGAACAATCTGAAAAGAAAGAGGACAGTAATTAAATTGTTAAAAATTTGACTTCGTATGGAACACGAAACCCATATGATAAGGAGCGGAGGAGAGACAATGGCAGCGTATGATATATTTACCAAGATAGACACAGGATTGATGGATCCCCTTACAAGGATAATGGATGACACAATTACAAACCTCTCATCGGCTTTAGCTGCTCCGCTTAAAGCATCTTGTACAATTTACATTATATTTATGGGTTACAATATCATTTATGGGCGTTCTTCCATGCCCTTATGGGAATTTATAGCGATAACTTTCAAACTTGGCATCATTGTTGCACTCGCCACAAACTCCGCCCACTATAATACTTGGGTTAAAGATATATTTTTCAATGATCTGCCGAATGCTATTTCAAATATCACACAAGGAGCACACTCAGATAAAAATGTATGGGATAATTTGTTGCAAAGTGCTGCTGGACATGTTTTTGACGCAGCAAACAAAGAACATGCATTTACATTTGCTGTCTATTGGCTTGCTGGCCTTATCTGCTTAGTAATTTCTGCTTTCTTTTGTGCTGTTGTTTTTTTTGTCTCAATATTTGCTAAAATTGGTTTATTTCTCGTTATACCAGTGGGTCCCCTCTTTATAAGCCTTTATATGTTTTCATCAACAAGGCGTTTCACAGAAGCATGGTTAAATCAAACAGCAAACTTCATCATTTTGCAGGTATCAGTAGTCATACTTGGTGGTCTATATGTTAATCTTTCAACGACCATCCTTTCAAAAAGCGTTCTTGATATGATAATTGCCTTAGTCCAATTCTTCTCTATTGCCAGTTGCGGCATTTTGGTTTTCCTCAAACTACCTGAAATAGCATCGGCTTTAGCTTCTGGTGGAGCTTCCCTCACAGGCTCAACCAAAGTAGGTGTTGATGCAGTCAAAGCTCCTTTCAAAGCATATCAAAAGGCAAAACAGCGTGCGGAAGAGCGTAGAGAAAAGATGGAACAGAAAGCTCTAGCAATATTATCTCTACTAAAATGAAAGGAAATAGGAGAGTGTTAAAAAAAATTGGGATAATTTTATCGCTTATCCTCTTGAGTGGTTGTATGTCTTCACCAAACACCTTGAAGTCATTACCAAAATGCAATGGATATTCTAAGCGACCATTAAACAAATCAATGTAGAATTGGGAAGGGAAAACGCCCTCTCCCACTCCCATCATTATCAGTAACAATAAAGACATAAAAGCATCAGTCAAAGAAGGAAAATTCGAAACGCTTCTCGCGCAAAAATTAACTGATGAAGAAATGAAATCCTACAAAGATTGCGGGCAAAAAGCATGAAAGAAAAAGACGTAGAACAATACATCGCTGAAGCGCGTCTGTTTGATCAAGACCGCATGATAGCCTCACGCCGCATCACCCGCGCTTCTCTGGTCATCGCTGGCACAGCCGTCACAGAGGCTATCCTCTCATCCTTAGCTGTCATAACGCTCACCCCGCTTAAAACCGTTGAACCTTTTGTCATCCGCGCTGACAATTCAACAGGCATTGTCGAAGTTGTCGAAGCCTTAAAAGAAGGTCCGACAAATGTCGACGAAGCAATCACCCACTACTTTGCCGCGAAATACGTCCGCTCCCGTGAAGGCTTTGAAGCCGAAGAAATACAAAATAATTTCCAAACTGCCTCTCTTCTCTCCTCTTCTGAAGAGCAAGAGAGATTTGCAAGCTGGTATGGAGCGCGAAATCCGCAAAGCCCACAAATTTTATACAAAAACGCCACTGTTACGGTCACGATAAAATCAATCTCCTTTATCAATCAAGATGTAGCACAGGTACGTTACTACAGAACCGTTCGTGACAACGATAATAACAAAGAATTTATCACACACTGGGTCTCAACACTTACCTTTGAATATATCAACGCCCCCATCTCTGTACAAAATCGTTTGGTAAATCCTCTTTGGTTTATTGTTAGTGAGTATAGAACAGATCCAGAAGTGGTCAACTGATCATGAGAAAAATTTTTCTTTTTCTGAGTGCTATCGCCTTTTCTTCAGCGCCTTTGAGTTATGCGAGTGTTTTTCCCACCCGCGCTCCCAGTGATAGCCGCACTCGCTTTGTCAATTATGATGCTTATAATGTCACAAAAATTATTGGCTCAATACGTTCATCAGTACAAATAGAATTTTCTGCCAATGAAGAAATTGCCCGCGTTGCCATTGGAAACAGCGTAGCATGGGAAGTTGCTCCTGCGGGCAATATTCTTTTCCTCAAAGCACGAGAAGTTCAACCTGTTACCAATCTCCAAATTGTCACCACGCGCCGTGATGGCTCAAAGCGCTCTTATCAATTCGAACTAACAGTGAAAGATGGAGACATCTCAACGGGACAAGAAACATATTTCCTTGTGAAATTTCGCTATCCACAAGACGAAGCAGAACAAAGAAGGCTTGAAGCACTCCTAAGGCAAACAAAAAAACAAGCACAACGTATTGATGGTGTCTTTGATACTTATGAAACCTACGGACCACGCAATTGGGCTTATACCGCTCAAGATTCTGTAACTCTTGAACCATCATCCGTGTATGACAATGGAAAAACAGCAACATTTACTTTTCCTAATAATCAAGAAATTCCAGCCATTTACATTGTAAGCAGTGACGGTACAGAATCGCTGGTTCCGAAAACCACAAAGGGCAATATGGTCATTGTCCATGCCATTAGCTCGAAATTCACTCTAAGACATGGAAGAAATGTTTTATGCATTTTCAATGAAGCCTATCAACAACAAGGCATAAATCCAAACACGGGAACAACCTCACCATCTGTTGAGCGCAAAATCGCATCAGATCTTTAAATAAGCGGGAATGAAGGGGGATTCACATATGAGTGATAAAACAGTTACAGAAGACCGCGGTGCTATTGGAGATGGCAGCAATAACGTAGCAAAAACACTTGGAACAAAAATATTTGTCATTATCGCCTGTATAGGATTTTGCGCTTATGTACTCTGGAATATCCTCGCAACCCCTACAACAACAAAAGAAACGGCAAAACCTCATAAAAAACAAACAAAAAGCTTTAACAACTCACTCGCACCTTTAGAATTAGCACCCTCTAACCCTCACGCAAAAATTGGTAAAATTCTTTTACCGCCACCACCCCCTATCGTAGAAGCTCCTAAAAATGATCCCTTACTTGATGCTGCAAGACGTGCACCAGTTTTAGCTTTTGCTAAAGACTCTCAATCTCAGCTAAAAGACCTCGTAAACAATGGTTTTACTAACGCACTTGACAAATTTAATGCACTTGAAAATCTTGCCAATACGCAAAATTTTCCTGCTCTTCAAAACACACAAAACTTTACTGCTCTTTTAAAACCCACAAAAACAGAAGAGACAAAAGCAAGTTTCATAGGCAATAGAAACTTTATCATCGCCATGGGAACATCTATCCCCTGCACATTAGAAACAGCATTAAACAGTGATCAACCTGGCTTTGCAAGTTGCGTGATTAACCGTGATATCCTCTCAGACAATGGGCGCGTTGTTTTACTTGATAAGGGAACACAAGTTGTTGGTGAATACCGAGGAGGTATAAAACAAGGACAATCCCGCCTCTTTGTCCTTTGGACAAGAGCAAAAACACCAAACGGTGTCATCATTCCCCTTGCCTCACCAGCAACCGATAGTTTAGGCAGAGACGGTTTTGATGGCAACATCAACACACATTGGTGGAAACGCTTTGGCTCTTCCCTTTTACTCACCGTTATTGACGGCGCCACAACAGCTCTAACAAATAAAATGAAAGGCAACTCCAACGCAGGCGGCAACAACTCTGGAGGCGGAGGTTTCGGGGGTGGAGATCTTGGCGAAGCAAACAACATAGGAAAAGATACCGCCAGTATTGCCCTTGAAAATCAAATCAACATTCCTCCTACCTTAGAAAAATTTCAAGGGGAACTCGTCAATATTTTTGTAGCAAGAGATTTGGATTTTTCATCCGTCTACAAACTCGCAGTCAAAGAAAGAAGAAACAAAATTTTCCCACGCTCTATCCAAAGAAATTTCTTTCACCACTCTCAAATTCGGCAAAAATAAATTATGACAACAACAAAAAATTCAGAACGAGCCTCCATCGTCTTAACGAAATTAAAAATATTAGATAAATATCTCAATGACGACAATTTATTTGAAATTGTTATCAATCGCCCTAACGAAGTTATCGTTGAAGGTCCCACGGGTTAGCAAACCCATATCCTTAAAGAATTAACATATGGTGAGTTAGAAGGAATTGCAAAAGTTGTCGCGGCTTATACAACACAGAAGATTAGCATAGAAAATCCAGTCCTCTCCGCAACACTGCCCAATAATGAACGCATACAAATTGTTATGCCTCCAGCAGTCGCACCAAATACGATCAGTATGACAATTCGTAAACCTTCATCACGCACCTTTTCTCTTGAAAGTTTACACAAAAACAATCTATTTTCTGTCACCCAAAACACCAGTTTCACACCCACAAAACAAATGACTGAACGGTTATCTGAACTCTCTGATACCGATAAAGAGCTAACAGATTTGTTTATGGCCAAAGACTTTTGCACCTTTTTAGAAAGAGCTGTTATTACACAACAAAATATTTTAGTATCGGGAAAAACCGGTTCGGGTAAAACAACACTCTCTAAAGCTTTAATTGCAAAAATCCCAGAATATGAACGGATTCTCACCATCGAAGACACACCTGAGCTTGTTGCTCCCCATTCAAACAAAGTGCAACTCTTTTACTCAAAAGATAATCAAGGACTAGCAAAAGTAGGCGCAAAAGAACTGCTTGAATCTAGCTTACGCATGCGCCCCGATAGAATACTTTTGCAAGAATTGCGTGATGGTCCAGCCTTTTACTTATATCCGCAATGTTAATTCTGGTCACCCCGGCTCCATTACCACCGTCCACGCCTCAACAGCACTTGCAGCCTTTGAACAAATGACTCTACTTGTAAAAGAAAGTGACGGTGGTGGCAATTTAGCACGAGACGATATTCGTGGCTTATTAATTTCGATGATTGATGTCATCATTCAATGTAAACGTCTTGAAGGAAAGTTCCGTGTCACAGAAATTTACTACGACCCCTTTAAGCGCCGTGATGCTTTTTAAAGCAAATAATCCAACAAATCCACATACATCTCTGTTCTATAAAAATGGATATGTGCACCACTAACATAAATTAACAGCAGTCCGATTCTGTAGGAAGATCACAGTATAGCTTCCAATTTCCCTATAATACACACTTGGTTTAATACAGACGATAATTTCTTTTTATTGATCAATAAGTTACAGAATCGCCATTAATTTCTGCATATTCCTAACCGCCGCTTTTAAAGCCCTTTTTAGACTCACAAGAAGTACTAACTGAATGCACAATGAAATATCTAGCTGCTTAAACAAATCCTCTACATCTTTTGCATAAAAAATATCTTCACCCTTGTAAGCTTTCTTAAAAGTTTCAAAGATCTTTGCATGAAAGACATAGATATCAAACAGCAGCCCTTTTCATGAACAATTTCAGTTAAAACAATTCGTATGCAATCAAACACCACAAACCTAGAGATGCTCATATTTCAGTTGTCCTGATAGGATATCTAAAATAATTTCCAGAAAACTTTACCCCTTTCAAATGATCAAAATCAATCAATTCAACTTCATTATATTTGATATTTCCCAGCTTTTTGCTACCCACTGATAATATTCTGAAATATATTGTTCTTGGAATGTCCATTGAACCATACCTTCAAGCTATTATTCTATAAAATAATAATATATATTTCTTCCAAGCATAAACGATGAAAAATCTTTTACCACCGACAATTACACCCCTTTTACAAGACATATCGGTAAAAATAATGCCAATCAGTCCCTCTATACACAATATACATAAAGATTCTCGTAGCTTATTTTATTTTCCCTATGATACATTTCAATTCGCTTTGCAAAATTCTCGAGATAAATAGCAAGTAACTATGTCAGTCAAAGCCAATTACGAAGGTGCAAAAGGATTATAAGATCCATTATCCCTTCGCCATTGTGAAGGTTCAGTGAAACCGCTTGACCAAAGACCAATTTTATTGCTGCGTGCTGTTTTTTCAGCATGACGATACTGTACTGGAATAGGGTTTTTACTCTCTTTTGAAAGCACTAACATACCCTCTGCAAGACCTGCTTCAGCTAAATCAACCCCTTGAACAAAACATTGAGCATAATAAACACCCTTATGCGTAAGAGTCTGCTTACAGGATAAATTTTGACCCAGTGTTTTGGTGACAAGCCAAGCTGTCGCAACAGCACCACAGGGCCATTCTTGATCGTTTAATTTCGCTTTTTGACGCGGTGCACAAGTATCCACACCATATAAATGAATATCACGGACAATATGTTTACGCCAAGATTGCGCAACAGGAGTAACCAATTTAAATGTAACACCACTAGTAACCGACGCCATACCTTGAAAAACAGCAGCATCACTTAGTGAAACATTCTTCTGTAAATGAAAAACTGGATCAGATTTTGCTAAATGCTGTTCAGTGATAGGTTGCGTTAACTTTCCCTCTTCTAAATGCATATCAACAATGTCTTGAATATCTCGCATTGTAAACGTCTTGAGAACACCCAAATCTATTTTATCTTTATATTGGCTCACTCCCCACACAATAGACCCCATAATGTAAACAATAACGATAAATTTAAATCGCACTCGTTTCATACATTCTCTCAAAAAGTTCATTGTTTCTCTACCATTTTTTACATTTTTACCAACAACTCTCCTTGCTCTTGAAAGGAAAACTCTCCGCAGGATGAGTTGAGCATTAAGTACATTTTGTAAAGAAAAATATTATTTCTTTACGGTGGTGGATATTGTCATCTCAGGAAAGAGATACAACTTAAAATTGCCATTTTTATGTGGCACAATTTTAAAACGAAATTCTTCTGTCTCTTGAGAAGAACATTTTGAAAGCAAGACCACTATCAAAGCTTTTAGAACACAATTGAGGGATGATTAAGGCTGTAAGATTAAAGCAAGGGCGTTCTTTGGTTGTTTAGAGACAAGAAGATGTCAAAAGACAATTCTTTTTTAGAGAGGTAAAATGACAAACACTGTATCGAAGAACATCATGTTTATCGTTATTATGCTGCTTTTAACTGCACTCGTTGTATCAAATCCTTCTTACGCTGCTTCTACTGTGGGTGCTAATGGGCTGGGAAATATTGATGCTGTTTTAAAGAATATTGTTGATATGATGACAGGGACAACGGCAAGGCTCATTGCGATTATATGTGTTGCTGCCGTGGGTATTGGCTGGATGTATGGCTTTATTGATTTACGCAAGGCAGCTTACTGCATTATTGGCATTGGTATTGTTTTTGGGGCTCCCGCTCTCGTTGGGAAATTAGTGAGTAGTAGTACAACATAAATGAACGAAGATCCTCTTTTCCTTGCTTGTACAAGGCCGGCTATGTTTGCCGGTGTCACAATGGAAGCGATGGCGCTTAATATTATGGCAACAACCATTCTCTTTGTTGTGACAAGCGGTTTTACAATGATTGGTCTTGGTGTTGGTATGCACTTTGTTTTGCGTGAAGTAACAAAATACGACCACAACCAATTCCGCGTATTATTTGCTTGGCTTAACACCCGAGGAAAACAAAAAAATCTTAGCAGATGGGGAGGTGCATCTGTGTCCCCATTGCGTCTTATCCGTACTTATAAGGAGCTAAGCAAGTGAATCAGATGTCCGTCATGAAACGGGATGCTCAGTCTGAAGATTATATTCCTTACATACGCCATGTCAATCAACACGTCATTGCGTTAAACTCGCGCTGCTTGATGACTGTGATGACTGTTGAGGGTATAAATTTTGACACTGCAGATATCGATCAATTAAATTCCTTGCATAACCAACTAAACACTCTCTTGAAAAATATAGCGGATGAACGTGTTGCTTTATATTCTCATATCATCCGTCGACGTGAAATGATTTATCCAGAGAGTCGTTTTTCTTCATCTTTTGCAGCAACATTAGATGAAAAATACAAAAATAAGATGGTTTCTCAAGAGCTTTATAGAAACGATCTCTTCATTTCACTTCTCTGGAATCCGGCATCCGATAAAACGGAACAACTTGCCTCATTTTTCCAGCGATTAGCAAAGGCGAAGAAAACACAATCTGAACCAGATATAGAAGCTATTCGTAAACTCGAAGAGTTAAGCCAAGATTTCATGCAAGGTTTGGAGGAATATGGAGCGCGTCTCTTGTCAATTTATGAACATGATGGCATTTTATTTTCTGAACAAAGTGAATTTCTACACCAATTGGTGGGAGGAAGACGTGAACGCATTCCTCTCACATTTGGTACTATTGCCTCAACGATTTACTCAGATCGTGTTATTTTTGGCAAAGAAATTATTGAAATTCGTCATGAAAGTAATGAGCGCTTTGCTGGCATGTTTGGGTGGAAAGAATATCCCTCTAAAACACGTCCAGGTATGACAGATGGTTTGCTTACAACACCGTTTGAATTTATTTTAACACAATCTTTTGTCTTTAAAAGTAAAGCAGCTGCCGGCGCCATTATGGGCCGCAAACAAAATCAAATGATTAATGTGGCTGATCGTGCCAGCTCACAAATTGAAGCGCTAGATGAAGCGCTGGATGATTTAGAGTCAAATCGTTTTGTTTTAGGTGAGCATCATCTCTCCCTAACAGTTTTTGCTGATCATCCAAAAATATTGGCTGAAAATCTCTCAAAAGCACGTTCCCATTTAACCAATGGTGGAGCAGTTATCGCCAGAGAAGATCTAGGATTGGAGGCAGCATGGTGGGCACAACTGCCTGGAAACTTCAGTTATCGTGCGCGCTCTGGAGCTATTACCAGCAGAAATTTTGCAGCTTTATCGCCTTTCCATTCCTTTCCCGTTGGCAAACTCGAAGGCAATGTTTGGGGAACTGCTGTAGCATTGCTAAAGACACAAGCTTGTTCACCTTATTATTTTAATTTTCATTACGGTGATCTTGGCAACACCTTTGTGTGCGGCCCATCTGGATCTGGCAAAACTGTTATTGTTAATTTCCTTCTCGCACAATTGCAAAAACACAATCCAACAATGGTCTTTTTTGACAAGGATCAGGGTGCAGAGATTTTTGTACGGGCTGGAGGCGGAAAATATAAACCTTTGAAAAATGGGAAGCCCACAGGGATTGCGCCTTTAAAGGGCATAAAATATACGGAAAAAAACAAAATCTTTCTTCGCAATTGGATCTTGAAGCTTGTCACCACTGAAGGACAAATGGTAACAGAACAAGAGCGACAAGATATCGCTAAAGCTATCGATGCCTTGGAAAGCTTTCCCCACGCGCAACGCTCTCTTGGCGCTCTTCAACTGTTTTTTGATAACACATCAAAAGAAGGCATTGCTATACGGTTACAACGCTGGATCAAAGGCAATGACTTAGGTTGGGTTTTTGATAATGATCAAGATGATCTCAATTTAGATTCCCAATTTATTGGTTATGACATGACGGATTTCTTAGACAATGAAGAAATTCGGCGCCCCTTGATGATGTATCTGTTTCACCGCATTCTTGATCTTATTGATGGGCGGCGCATTATTATTGTCGTTGATGAATTCTGGAAAGCGCTTGAAGACGATTCATTCAAAGCTTTTGCGCAAGATCGCCTCAAAACGATCCGTAAACAAAATGGCATGATGCTATTTGCAACACAAAGCCCCAAGGATGCTTTAAACTCAACAATCGCACACACGATTATTGAGCAATGCCCTACTCAAATATTTTTTCCAAATCAAAAAGCAAATTACCACGATTATGTTGAAGACTTCAAACTGACTGAACGTGAATTTGAACTCATACAGTCAGAATTAAGCAGAGAATCTCGACGTTTTCTCATTAAGCAGGGAAACAATTCCGTCGTTGCAGAACTTAATTTACGCGGAATGAACGATGAGATCGCTGTCTTAAGTGGCACAACCAAGAATATTGAACTCATGAATCAAATTATCGACGAATATGGAGCAGACCCAGAAAAGTGGTTGCCCATATTCCATCAAAGGAGAGAAAAACAATGAAAAAATATGGCTTAATCACACTGTTATCTTTATCTTTTATCTCTCATGCAACGTCACAAACGACCTCAAATGCAGATGAATATTATCAAAATGCGTTAGCAAGCATCCAAAGACTAGATACCCAACAATCAAGCGCAGCTGAAACCATTTACGAAAATACAACAAAAACTGAAGCAAAAATCAAGGAAATAAGTGATGCATTGGCATCAAAAGAAAATCTTAAACCCGAAGAGTTGCAAAATCTTCAAATAAAGTTGTCTCTTATTCAAGCAAATCTTCAAACGGATGCTTTAAAACTTCAATCTCTGTCTATGATTCAAACAAAAGATATAAAAACAAAAGAAGAAGTATATGAAGAAGAAGCAAAGAAAAAAAACAACGAGTTTAAAGAAAAATTAAAAGAAGCAATTGCGAAGTCTGATGTACAATTCTAGTTTTTCTCCATTTCTAAGCATTTCTGCGTATATTTTTCAACCTCTCGATGAGGCGATGAATGCAACTGTGAGTGGTTTGTCTTCTGCTATTGCGAAACCACTCAATCTTGCCTCGATCATTTTTATCTTTTTGTATGGCTATAATGTTATGACTGGTCGCGTCGCCCTTTCCATGCATAGTCTTCTCAATAATGTTGTTAAAATCGTTGTTGTAACGACAATGGCAACGAATGCGAGCGTATTTAATATCTATGTTAAAGACGTTTTTTTCAATGATTTAGTGAACGCTATTGGGAATGCGCTCAACAGCAATCCCACTAAATCTAATGTCTTTGATTATATTTTGTTACAGGCAAATAGGTGTTATCAAGAAGTCTTATATAACGCTTGGTTTCTTGAAAAAATCGTGGTTGGCCTTCTTGGCTCTCTAATGATGCTGGCTGTTATCATCTTTTGTATAGCTGGTTTTGTTGTCCAAATGTTTGCACAAGTTGCACTTATAATGATTATAGGTCTAGGACCACTCTTTATTAGCTTCTATTTATTCAATACAACCAGAAAATTCACTGATGCATGGATTGCGACATTGGCTAATTTTACCATTTTGCAAGTTCTAGTGATCATGCTGGGAACGATTATGTGCAAAATTATTATATACGTTCTTAGAGGTTCATATGATTCGATTTATGTCCTTTTCCCCCCTGTCGTTGTCATTTCGATGGTAGGAGCTATTCTCTTCCGTGCCCTTCCTGGCATTGCCTCTGCGCTGTCCTCTGGTGGACCATACTTTAACGCAGGAGTATCTTCAGGCGGACAGATTTTCACCATGCTTACCGGTGGCGCTAAAGCAGGTGGAAATGCGGCAAAAAATACAATTTCAAGACTCTCTGGTACTGCAAGTACGGCAGCCAAAGTTGCCAAAACAGGAGCACGAAGTCGTGGTCGATTTTAATGTCAGACACCTCTAAAAAAAACAGAGATCTTGTTTTTGTGGCGCGTGTGCTAAAGAGTGCACGCCCCACACATGTATTGCATGAAATATTTGATATTCTTGGTTCCACAAGATCAGTTAAAATTTTTCATCGTTTGCTTTTGTAAAATTGTTCAAAGCAAAAAAAACCACGCATTATATTCAATAATATATTTGTGAGTTCAAAAAATGAAACGAAAATTAACCTTTTTTGTGTTTCTTACAATTGCCCTTACCGGCTGTGCCTCCCTGAATGGCCCCAAAAAACCACCACGATGTAATGGCAAACATACCCGCATTTTAAATAGAGATAAATGGGATTGGGACAATAAAAACTTCATCCTACAAGAAAAAATCGTAAGGCCTGTTACGACACCTGTCATCCTCAACACATTGGAAAGTGAAAAAGCAACAGCGGACGTGATTCTTAAGGAAGCTCCATTAAATCCCATAAACCATAAAACACTCTTTGATAAAACTGTGGAGGCCACGCGTGAAAAGTGACGCATTTGATGAATATGTAAAAGAAGCACGCTCATTCGATATTGATCGCATGCATGGTATGCGCGTGCGGATGAAAATTACCATGGCACTGACCGTGCTTTTGGGCTTAATAACAATCGCTCTAGCTTTAGCTGTAGCAGCATTAACGCCCTTAAAAACCGTAGAACCCTTTGTTATCCGTGTTGATAATTCAACAGGTATTGTTGAAACGGTGAGTGCTCTAAAAGAAACTCCCAACGACTATGATGAAGCAATAACACGCTATTTTTCTGGCAAATATGTTCGTGCGCGTGAAGGATTTCAAGCATCAGAGGCAGAAAACAATTTTCGCTTAATTTCTCTTTTATCTTCTCCAAAAGAACAGAGCCGTTTTGCACAATGGTATGCGGGAAATAATCCAGAAAGTCCGCAAAATATCTATCAAAACACAACTGCTACAGTTACAATCAAATCAATCTCCTTTTTAAGCAAAAATCTTGTTCAAGTGCGTTACTATAAAACGGTCAGAGATCCCAATGGAAAAGAAAACATTTCCCATTGGGTTTCTATTTTAAACTTTTCCTACATTAATGCACAGATTTCAACAACGGACCGCTTAATCAATCCCCTTGGCTTCCAAGTATCGGAATATAGATCCGACCCAGAGGTGATAAAATGATCCAATTTCTAAAAATAATCTTTTTTGCTTTTATTGTAGCAATAAGCTGTCGTACAGTTCCATCATTTGCGGAAACAGCCCCTGTGAGTGCACGCAAAGACAATCGCATTAGATTTGTCAATTATGACCCCTATAATGTCGTACAAGTGATTGGCTCTATTCGTTCTTCAGTCCAGATTGAATTTGCCGATGATGAAGAAGTGTCCTATGTAGGGATTGGCAATTCCGTTGCTTGGCAAGTAGCCCCAGCTGGCCACTTTGTCTTTCTAAAACCGCGCGAAATTCAACCCATTACCAATTTACAAATCGTAACAAGCCGCCAAGATGGAACAAAACGCTCTTATCAATTTGAACTTCAAGTGCGTGAAGGCGATGTTTCAGCGGGCAATGATACATATTTTCTGGTTAAGTTTCGTTATCCAGAAGATGAAGCCTTGCGAAAAAAATTAGCCGAAGCAGAAAAAGCCGCACAGCGCGAAGAAAACTTTGTCAATGATATTTTAAACACTCATGAAGATTTTGGACCACGCAATTGGGCTTATGAAGCGCAAGGTTCAACTCTCATTGAACCAAGCTCTGTCTATGACAACGGTAAAACCACAACCTTTACATTTTTGGGCAATACTGAAATCCCAGCCATTTACCTTGTCTCACTTGATGGGCAAGAATCTCTCGTTCCAAAATCGATTAAGGGCAACAAGGTTATTGTGCATGCTACAGCTGCGCAATTTACTTTGCGCCGCGGCAATGACGTGCTGTGTATTTTCAATAAAAGGTTCTCACCTGAAGGAATTAATCCTGAAACTGGAACAACATCACTCTCTGTACAACGTAAAGTGAACATAGGAAACCAGCCATGAACGACACAATGGATGAAAAAAACATCAATGATCGCGATACGATAAAGGACACTCAAGGGAAAAAACAACAGACCAATGTAGGCAAAGTGGCTGCTCTTTTTATTCTTTTCAGTGTCTGTCTTTATTTAGCATATTCAACGCTTGTTACAGACAAAAAACAATCTGTTGAACTACCGAAAGAAGGAGTTATTAAACAAATAGAACTTTTCCGACCTGCACAGCTAAAGCCTATATCCCCTGAAGTAACCGAGAAAAATAACGCTCTGTTGCCAAAAGTTGAGCTACCAACGCCCACAATAAATCAATCAAAGCCCGATGATTCACTCTTGGAAGCAGCACAACGTGCTCCCGTATTAGCTTATGCAAACACACAAAAAAGCAAAACAAATACAGCAATCAATAATATCGCTGCGCTTCAACTAGAAACTAAACCCGACGAAACAGCACAACGTTTTAACCATCTTCTCAAGCCAACAACCCTTGAAGGTGTTCGCGCTTCAACACTTGGCAATCGAAACTACATTATCGCGATGGGTACTTCCATTCCCTGTATCTTAGAGACAGCAATCAACAGTGACCAACAAGGATTTACCAGTTGTATCGTCTCCAGAGATATTTTGTCAGACAATGGGCGGGTTGTCCTTCTTGATAAAGGCACACAAATTATTGGCGAATATCGCGCTGGATTAAAAAGAGGGCAAAATCGCCTTTTTGTACTATGGAATAGAGCCAAAACACCAAGTGGCGTCATCATAACATTAGCTTCACCAGCAACAGATTCCTTAGGACGTTCTGGTATGGATGGAGATATTGATAATCATTGGTTCGAACGAATTGGATCTGCGCTTCTTGTATCCATTGTCAAAGATGCAACAAATTATGCGAGAGAGCGTTTTTTAAAAAGCTCAGACAAAAAAAACTCTGAAACAAAAGACTCTGAAACAGTCTCTTCGGGACAAAATATTGCAAATATTATCACCGAAAATTATGCCAATATTCCTCCAACATTGTCCAAAAACCAAGGAGAAATGGTTAATGTTTTTGTTGCCCGCGATTTAGATTTTTCCAGTGTTTATAAATTGAAAATCGTCGAAAACAAAAAACAAATTGTTAATCGGGCTCTTTCAAGAAGCTTTTATAAAAACCCTACAGTGACTTTGAAATGAACCAAAACGTACATCCGCTGAACGATGAAACCGTCGCAATTGTTCTAACAAAACTTGAACCGATCAGTGCTTTTCTAAAAGATGAAAGTCTTTTTGAAATTGTTATCAATCGTCCTTATCAAGTGATGACGGAAGGACTTGAAGGATGGAAAACAATAGAAGTGCCAGCCCTCTCATTTAATGAGCTTATGGGAATTGCTAAAGTTATCGCTTCCTATTCTAAGCAAAACATATCAGACAAAAATCCCATATTATCGGCTACCCTGCCAGGGAATGAACGTATTCAAATTGTCATTCCTCCGGCAGTGGAAAAAGGCACGATCAGTATGACAATTCGCAAACCATCTTCGCAGAGTTTCTCCCTCGAAGATCTTGCAAACAAAGGTCTTTTTTCGCTGTGTGAGCAAGTATCATTTACACCCTTAAATGATTATCAAGCGCGTTTTAGCGAACTCAAAAGCACTGAGCATGACTTGGTAACCGCTTACTGTAATAAGGATTTTGTCTCTTTCTTAAATCAAGCTGTACAGTGTCAAAAAAATATTTTGATTTCAGGGAAAACCGGCTCTGGTAAAACAACGTTGTCAAAAGCATTAATCGCTAAAATTCCCAAGGATGAGCGTGTTATTACCATTGAAGATACACAAGAACTGGTTGTGTCACAACCCAATCATGTTTCTATGATCTATTCAAAAGATGGACAAGGTTTAGCCTCTGTTGGCCCCAAAGAATTGCTTGAATCTGCTTTACGCATGCGTCCAGACCGTATTCTTTTACAAGAACTTCGAGATGGTACAGCTTTTTATTATATCCGCAATGTCAATTCAGGCCACCCAGGTTCGATTACAACAGTTCATGCGTCAACAGCGCTTGCTGCCTTTGAACAAATGACCCTTTTAGTAAAAGAAAGTGAAGGTGGAGGCGATTTAGAGCGTGATGATATTCGGGGTCTATTGATTTCAATGATTGATATCATCATCCAGTGCAAACGGGTTGAAGGAAAATTCAAAGTCACAGAAATGTATTATGACCCGTTCAAACAACGAAACATCTTTGGGGGAAACTAAAAAATTCTCCCCTGCACTAAAAGGCTTATTTAATGCAACTGTTGAAAAACAGACAAGGAAAAATAAATGGAAACAAAAACGACAGAAAATTTCTTATCAATAACGCTAGAAGAATTAAAAAAGCGCCGCGAAGCAGTTAATGCAGCCATCAGCAGCCATGCGCTTGAAGGAATAACACTTCATCCTACAACACTCAAAATTTTAGAAGAATACGCAAGGGGGAATATTTCACTAGAAGAATTTAACACTCTCATGGACAGCGCTATATTATAAGGAGGTCATCATGCCAAAAGCAAAATCAAAAACAAGAGGAATCCCCTCACCCCATCATTATGTCTATCCTGGTACCAACATACTCAAAAATAAATATGGAGAAACAGATTTAAAACTCTTTCTGGAAAAATGTTCGTATGACACAGCAGAGGCAACAAAGATTCTGCGTGAAGAATCTCTTCCAGAGCATTTTGATTCCGCTTATCTATGCCATATCCATCACCAGTTGTTTAAGAAAACATTTGAATGGGCTGGGAAGATCCGCACTGTTCCCTTCACATTTGCAGACGGTAGCGTTGCCGCCATGCCAGAAATGAAAAGAGCAGAATGGGACAATGCTTTTGTAAGCGATGAGGAAATTCTCGAAAACTTACAAAAATTAGAGAAAACGCTTGCCGAAAAAGACAATTTGCAAGGCTTAACGCGCAAAGAATTTAACTCTGAAGCAGTAAGAATGTTTATCTTTCTCAAAAATATACACCCATTCATAGATGGCAATGAACACACAGAACAATTCTTTTTTGAAAATCTCGCCAAAGCAGCAGGACATCAGCTTGACTTTTCGCTTGCAACAAAAGAACGCATGATGGCTGCCTATACCCAAGCAGCACAATATGGCAACATACAACCGATGAGAGATCTTTTTGAAGATATCTCCAATCCAGAAAAAATATGTATTTTACAGGAATTCATGAACAACATGAAAGAACTTGGGCGCGATGTTAATGATCGTCTTGTTATGGCTGCAAAAGAAGAGGAGATCTACACAGGGATCTATAAAGGTGCCGGTTTTGACAGCTTTGTGCTCGATGCGCAAGGTACTTATATCATCGGCAATAAAGAGCACCTCACACTAGAACAACTGAAAACATTAAAGGTTGGTGACAAATTTACCTTTACAGCCCCAAAAGCCGAAGAATTTGAAAAAGTGCTCATCCCAAAAGAACAACTAGCCCCTTTGACAAAAAGTGAGCTTTCCGAAAAGATTGCAGAAGATGCTCGTGTCCACGCCTGTCGAGATCAAATCCAGCTTTTGTCAAAAATTGTTTATGGCAACTCAAAAGCATTAAACGAACAGATGGTGGAGATTATTAAAAATCCAAGCTTTGGGCAACAGCTCGCCAATCAGATTGAAAGGACACCTAGCTCTGTTTCCAGTCTCACAGGGATTAATCTCCTTTGCTTTAAAAATCAAGCGCGTGTAAATGCTGAAGAACATGTTGATATGCTCTGTACTGCAGTGATGAATTATGCACATGCTGTAAAATATACGCGTCATGTAATCACTCAAGAACATAAAATCGAACAAGAACGCCGCGGAAAAGCAATAGAGAAACCGAGCAAAGACTTGCAAAATCTCCTTTGCTTATCACCAGAAACACAAAGAGAAGTCTTGTCTCAATTTCCTCTGTTGTACAAAGAACTCCGCACGTTTGTACGCAATTTAGAGCATCGTCTCTCACCAGACGAGTATAGAGCGATAAAAAACAATGATTATGAAACACTCGCGAAAAGTATTGGTGTATCAGAACAAAAAGCACGAAAAATTACCAACACTGTTCAGAAGGCCAAAGAAACACATAATCGAGCCTACACATCCACACTAAATCGCTCGAATGCGCTCGCTATGGCCAGCTAGAAAATTTGAAATCTTGTTCCTTTATTAAAACATCCATGGCTGGGAGAGTTTTGATACCCTCCCCCACCCATAAAAAAGGGGGGGAGATATCTCACATCCTAGCACTAATTTTGAAAGCATCGTTTTGTGGCATAGTCAGAAAAAATCGAAGGTAAGAAGCAATGAAATACACAAAGACACAATTGGCGCTCATTTTAATGCCAATCGTTTTAGGAAGTTTAACGATATTCCTTGTTCCTCATTTGTTGTTGTTTATCACAAATGGATTAGACGACAATCAAATTTATTGGTATCTTCGTTCAAAACCTTTATTAGTGTTGGTGCTGGTTGTTGCTGTCTCATTGCTTTATACCCTATCGCAAAAACTATACCTGCGCAAAAAAATCACGCTTGTTTCAGCTGTCTTTTTTGGGATCACTGCCCTTTACTATATTGGAGGTGAAATAAAGCGCTTAAGCCCCTATGTTGGTCAACAAGGAATAACTTGGAACTATGCTCTCAAGTTCATGGATTCTATGGTTGTTTTTGGCGTCATCATCGGCATTGTTCTTTTAGCAATTCAAATCATGACAACCTCTCCACGGAACAACAAAGTCAAGCGTGCAAAAAAAGGAATTTTTGGTGACGCCTCATGGATGAGTTTAAAAGAAGCGGCAAAAATTTTTCCTGCTAATGGCCAAATTGTTGTTGGTGAAAGATACCGTGTTGATCAAGATAGCGTGTGCAATATTCCCTTTTCACCTAGCAATAAAACCACATGGGGTAAAGGTGGGACGGCACCTTTGCTTACCTTTAATCTTGATTTTGGTTCAACCCATATGATCTTTTTTGCCGGTTCTGGTGGATATAAAACAACAAGTACAGTCGTTCCAACATGTTTAACATACCCAGGCTCTATCGTTTGCCTCGATCCTTCAACCGAAGTTGCACCTATGGTCAGATTTGCGCGGAAAAAGATGGGCAACAGAAATGTTATTGTTCTAGATCCCAATTCGGTCTTAACAAGAAATTTTAATGTGCTCGATTGGCTTTTAGACGACAGCGTACCACGCACACAACGTGAAGCCAATATTGTGGGTTTTGCCAAATTGCTTCTCACGGATAAAAAATCAGATAATTCTTCAGCAGAATATTTTTCGACGCAAGCGCATAACCTTTTAACGGCTCTTCTTGCTCATGTCATATTTTCTGATGAATATGAATACCATGAACGTAATTTAAAAACACTGCGTGGAATTTTGTCTCAATCAGAAACAGCAGTCGTGAATCAATTGCGTATGATTCAAGAAACAACGCCTTCTCCTTTCATTCGTGAAATGGTTGGTATTTTTACAGAAATGGCGGATCAAACCTTTTCAGGGGTCTATACAACTGCATCAAAAGATACCCAGTGGCTTTCTTTATCCAATTACGCTGATCTTGTCTGTGGGAGTGATTTTGCATCCTCAGATATTACAAACGGGAATACAGATGTTTTTCTCAATCTTCCCGCAAGCATTTTAAATAGTTATCCAGCAATTGGACGGGTCATTATTGGTGCTTTTTTAAATGCAATGATCACAGCTGACGGGAACTACAAAAAACGTGTTTTGTTTGTCTTGGATGAAGTTGATCTTCTTGGTTATATGAATATTTTAGAAGAAGCCCGTGATCGCGGCCGTAAATATGGCACATCCTTAATGCTCTTTTATCAATCCTCTGGACAGTTGGTCAATCACTTTGGAGAAGCAGGAGCACGCTCATGGTTTGAAAGCTGTTCATTTGTGAGTTATGCCGCCATCAAAGACCTCCAAACAGCCAAAGACATTTCAGAACGTTGTGGTCAAATGACCATTGAAGTGACCGGAACAAGTAAATCAAGAGGTTTGTCTTTAGCAAAAGGCTCTCAAAACATCAATTATCAACAAAGAGCCCTGATTTTACCCCACGAAATTATCCAAAATATGCGTCAAGATGAACAAATTATTCTTATGCAAGGACAGCCACCTTTACGATGTGGTCGAGCGATCTATTTTAGGAGAAAAGAAATGTTAGCAGCTTCTGAAAAAAACCGTTTTGCTCCACAAGCAAAGAAAAAGTAAAAAATATCCTCTTAATGGATTGAACAACAAAATAACAACAACAGCATAAAAGGCAAAAAGCGTGCATTTTACCTTACAAATACCTATTAAAAAGGAATTTTCACATGATCCAACAAGAAAAATTCTTAATTGTTGCTTTTGCGCCTGTGTTTACCAATGCTGACGCTCTTTATGAAGAACCCCAAAACAACCAAAAAGTTAATGGCGACCATAACCACAATTACCATACTTTACATACCCATCAAAAAGCTTTTGAATACGGCTTTGTTAAAAGCAAAGCACTAGGAAACACACACATTTGTGACAATGCTAAACAATGGCAGAAAATACACCTAAAAGACTTTCCAACAGCATTTTCAAAAAGAACTAAGAGCACATTCAAAAAAGAAATGTACATGACACTCATCCCAAAGGAACATTTTACGTTTCTCACTTCAAAAGAATTTAAAAAACACCACGAAGCCGTTGAGACCACCATCAACACCCACACATTTGAGGGAATGTAACTCCCTCCTAAAACACTCGAAATTTCAGAAGAATACGCGATGGGGGGACTTTTCAAACGAAGAGTTTAACACTCTCATGAATCACCCTATTCTCTAAGGAGATATCCTATGTTAGAGCAAAATTATCTGTATAAAAAAAGCAAAACATTGAAAAATAAATACGGCATCAAAAATCCACAAAAACTGTATGAACGCTGTGCCCATGAAGCAGCTAGAGCAGCTGTGAATTTTCGCCATGAACCATTACCACGAAAATTTGATGCAGACTACCTGAAATCAATTCACTGGAACCTCTTCTACAACACTTTTGAATGGGCCGGACAGACCCGTGATCAATCCTTTACATTTGCAGATGGCACCACAGCCCGTATGCCAGCGATGCGACCAAAAGGTTATGAGGCTCCCTTTGCTGTCGGTTCACAGATTCAAAGAGAACTTAAACAATTAGGGCAAAAACTTACCGCGAAGAGTAATCTACAAGGTTTATCGCGGCAAGAATTTGCTCTAGAAGCCGCTGAGGTATTTATAGCTCTCGACCATGCCCATCCGTTCAGAAAAGGCAATGGACGCACACAACGCATGTTTATGGAAAAGCTTGGACAAGCAGCAGGGCATCCAATCGACTTTTCTGTTATCACAAAAGAACGCCTGACAAAGGCTAGTATTGCAGCAATGCAAAACGGCAACCCACAACCAATGAAGGATTTGTTTGAGGATATCACACATCCACAAAAAGCACTTATTTTAAAGGAATTCATCTCCCAAATGAGAAATGCTGGACTTGATGAAATCAACAATCGTATTGTTATCGCAGCAAAAGAAGGT
This sequence comes from Bartonella refiksaydamii, assembly GCF_902652675.1. Taxonomy (NCBI): domain Bacteria; kingdom Pseudomonadati; phylum Pseudomonadota; class Alphaproteobacteria; order Hyphomicrobiales; family Bartonellaceae; genus Bartonella; species Bartonella refiksaydamii. Next base: position 1,063 of record NZ_LR736297.1, on the reverse strand, counting down.
GTAACCTACAACGGCATCTTTAGAGGGATGAGCGCAGAAGGTTTTGTACTGGAAATAGATGGTACTTTCGTCGTCGGCCATAAAGATGACCTTTCACCAGAGCAGGTAAAAACATTACAGAACGGCGCCCTCATATCTTTCCAGAAAAGCAATGTTAAAAGCCTGAAAGAGCCGCTGATCCCAAAAGAAACATTAGCACCTCTCACCAATGAAGAGCTATTCGAAAGAGTTAAATATGATCCCTTTGTCGCAGCATGTCGAAAAAAAGTTGAGCATTTGTCAAAGCGTGTTTATGGCAATCTACAAACTTTAAGCACAAAGATGGACATAATAAATGTAGATCCAAGCTTTAGCGAACAATTTACAGATCAAATAACTCAAAATCCTAAATCCGTCTGTAAATTTGCGGGAAGGAAAATATTGGGTATAAGAAGCCCGTCTCGCAGACATGCAGAAGAGAGTGCTCCACAGCTAGGTGAAGCATTTAAAAATTATGCAACAGCAGTACAACAGATAAAGGATGAAATTCTAGAACAACACACAAGGGAACAAAATCGCTTGAGTCAATCTGTCGAAAAGCCTACGAAAAACCTACAAAACCTTTTTTCTCTATCACCGGAACAACAAAGAGAAGCCTTGTCTCATTCCCCTGCTCTGCGACAAGAACTGCATGTTTACGGGCGTCAATTATATAATCGTTTATCATCACAAGAGTGTAAAGCCATACAAGAAAACGATACTACAAGACTTTCTTGCATGCTTGGTATATCGGAAAGCAAAGCAAAAAACATTACTCAAACCATGAAACTCACCAAAGAATCACATTGTCAAATGCGCGCTCTAAAAATTAGTCGTTCTTCATCGCTCTCCCTCACCGGCTAAAGACCGGTATAATTTTAGCTTTTCATCTGACCTCTTGGCGCCAATTATTGTATTTTAATTGCGCCAAGAGTTGTTATGAAATGTCAAAAAAAAATCATAAAAATAACCCCCGTAATTTTATTTAATTTATTGATAAAATTTCATAAAAAAACTGTATAAAAGACATAAATATCGATTACGA
>NZ_LR736296.1:12191-56133 GCF_902652675.1 Bartonella refiksaydamii | reverse complement strand
GTCCACTTTCCCGCATAACATTTGGCTTATCAGCAAAAGTAACCCGCTTAAATCCATGTTTGCGTGCATAAGAAAAAGCGTATTCAAATAACCGCTCTAAACCAAAGCGTGTTTGCAAACGGACCGTCCACGCAGCCTCCTCAAGACCATATTTTTCTAAATTGGGGTGTTTTAACCAGGCGGCTGTTTCAGGAGTTATACCACGAAAATCTAATCCCGCATAAAGGCCTTCACTATTTTCTCTGATAACACAAAACTGAAAAGGCTTTCTCGGACCGAAAATGTATCTGATAGGGCGTATATTCGCAAACAAACCTAACTTTTGGCGAAGCTGAATGACAGGAGAAACATAGGCAAGTTTTTTCTCTTTTAAATGCGGTGCAAGTTCTTTTAAAGCCGCTTCTTTTCCTTTACTGGTCACAGCTCCAAGTAAAACAGCGTCACTCTCAGTGATTTTTTGCCAAGTAGCTTGAGGAACAGGGTCTCCTTCCTGTTTCCAACATTCCCAACCAATATCGCCATAGGACAATTCGATCGGTAACTGAAACTGCTCTAAGACCATCAGCGCAGCATCACAGACCTCAAGCCCCACCCCATCACCAGGTAATACAAGAACTTTCTTTTTCATAATCTACCAATCCATTCATCAATGATTGCATCCGTCATAGTAGGATTATCCTCCCACAAACGCGTACCAGCACCAGTGATAATCTTATATTCATGATGCATACAATGACTTCTCGTTTGATTATCTACGGTTGCAAGTTGTGAGTTTTCACCTACCAAAGCTAAAAACCTTCCAGTGTATTTAATAATCTCATCCCTAGCATCCATTCCCAACAAGAATTTAAATCCTCTCGTCATACGTTCAATTGCCAAATTCTTTTGCTCATCAGGAATCTCTAATAAGACTCTTTTCTCAATTGTTCCTATTGGTTGCACGAAAGAGTCTAATGTTTCTAGAGCTGCCGACAGATCACCATTTTCCAATAAGGTAAGAACAGACCCAAGTCGTTGTTGCAAAGTCTTATCTGGATAGCCTGGAGCATTCACAGCAAGCACTGCTTGAACATTTGGAAGTTGTGCTGCCAACATTTGTACCAATGTCCCAGCCATAGAAAATCCAACAAGCACAAAAGGCTCTTGAAAGCGCTCTTTGAATTTTGCTATAAGCGAAGAGATAACTTCTATTGTAGAGTTGCTAGAAAAAAGAGATAACGTGTCTAATAGCGTAACCTTAAATCCTCTTTCTAAAAAGAGATTTTTAAGGGGAGAGCAAAAGTTTCCTTTGTCCCAGACTGGCATTACAGGCGCAAGAATAACACTATGTGAGCTCATATTGTTTAAACTCCCTGCGCTTTTTGTTTTAAGTTCTGGATAGTAATGAGTACCTCTTCTATACCTAAAGACATTTTAGTCTCTAGCAAAGCTTGATATTCAACACTCAAATTATTTAAGGCTAAAAGAAAATCGATAGAGTTTCGATGCACAGGTGAAAAAAAAGAATGGCTCTTTAGACTTTCCGTTTGTTGTAAGATTTTACTTACATTGTAATACGCTTCCTTTTTACGCAAATTTAAAAGTGCTAACTATGGCTCTAAAGTGAGATTTCCTGCTCCCTTTCTCATCCCCATTAATGAACTATCAATAAAGCTTGCGCCTGCTTCTACGGCAGTTATGCTATTGGCCATAGCCATATCTAAATTATCGTGTGCATGAAAACCAATCTCTAAAGGTGAAATATCTTTTATTTTTTGCACAAAGTACGTTACATTCTCAGGTAACAGGCTACCATTAGAATCGGCGAGATATAAGATGCTCGCTCCACAATGGCCCGCTTCTATTGCTATGCTCCGTAAATAATTTTCATCTATTTGGCTCACTCTTGTGATATTAATACTGGTCGATAACCCTAAAGAACGAGCATAGCTGCAAAGTGCAAATGTAGACTCGATATCATTTTTATTGAGACATAATCGTAAAAGTGTGACTCCAAAATCTTTTAGTTCCCGAATATCCGACTGGTTAATATTATGCGGATGTGCAATAATAACAAGCTTAGCGTCCGGAATAGCATTGTGTAATCGCTGAATATAATCATTAGAGCACAAAGCCGTTTGACCCACGTTGTTCATCGGCTTAAACGAACCCTTACGATAGCCGATTTCAATATATTCAACTTGAGCTGCTGTTAGATTTTTAATATGCTCAATGATGTAGTCTAGTGAAAAAGAAAATTGATTTCGATATCCTCCATCACGCAAAGTGACATCAAGATTTTTAAGCATATCCCCCCCCCAATCTGGTTATTTGACTTGATTTATTTCAAAGTTTATAAAGTAGTTTGCTTTTCGAATATAAATTATAAAACCCACTGCGCAACATGTAGCCAAAAAAATGGCAACACTCCATGGATTGTGTCCAGACACTTTTCCAATAATTGCTGCGCTTAATGCAGCACTCCCTAATTGCAAGGCTCCCATAACACCAGAAGCTGCTCCGGCAGCTTGTGGATGTGATGAGATAGCCAACGCTGTTCCTAATGGCAACAAAAAACCATTGCCAAAAGTAAGAATAGAAATGGTTATTAAACTTGTTACAAGTGGCCACGGACTCACATACATTTGGAGGCCAAACAATATACCTCCTGTGACAAAAATAATATATCCACGTCGGATAGTATGTTCCATAGATTCTTGCTTAAGAAATCTTCTTGCTACCAAGTTACCTAAGACATAAGTTAAAGAAACACCAATATAACTGTAACCAATATATAAAGTTGATAATCCCAAAGCTGTGAGGAAAAAAGGCGATTCTACAATATAAGCGAAATAGGTTGCATATGCAAAACACGGAATCAATGCGTAAAAAATAAATTGTTTATTTCTAAGGACTCCTAAACTGCCCTTAATAACTCCCACAGGAGTGAAAGATTGACGTTTTATAGGGGGGAGCGTTTCTGTTAGTACAAAATAACAGAGCAAAATGGTCGAAAGTATAAAAAAGCTTAAAAAGATAAAAGTGGCTTGCCAATTAAAGACTTGTAATAAGAGACCCCCAATTAATGGCGCAAGTGCTGGTGATGTTCCGACGAAAGGAAAAATGATTAAATACAGCTTTCCTGCGGCTTTTTTATCCATTAAATCGTTAATAATAGCGCGACTTAAAACGATACCTGAACAGGCTCCAAGACCTTGTAAAAAGCGTAGTGTGAAAAAAGCTTGTATATTCACGGTATAAATTATACTCAATGTGGTAAACAACCACAAAAACAAGCCAAACAGAAGCGTTTTTTTACGCCCAAAATTATCGCTGAGCGGTCCATAAATAAGTTGTCCAAGTGCTAATGCAAGTAAAAAAATGGCCACCGCACTCTGAATCTCAGACTCAGTAACCCGATAATATTGGCGCATATCTCCAAGAGCTGGTAAAAAAATATCCGTAGAAATTAAACCACCTACTGATAAACACACAATAGATATTATGAATAATAATGGAGGCTTATTGTACACAGACAAATACTTCCAACTTAAAAATACTAGGATAAACGTGATTCATACTTATAAGTGCAGTTACATTGTGTAATGCTTTATAGTTATCCACAGGAAAATATGTATGTTTTATAAGTATCTTCCTGTATCATAATTACTTTTTGCTCTATCTTTAAATGGATGTCCGTTCGTGAAAATGATTTGCAGGTCTATATTTATTTGCGGAGAGGCTTGAAGAATCGTATTGCTAAAAGGAGTTCCCAAAAAGGAATATTGGAGAGCGACCTTAAAGGGGTTGCTCGAGAAGAAGGCTACCAAAAATCTGGAATTTCAGGCTTTAAATGGGGTCCAATTCGTACTGCCGAGACCTTTTCTGCTAAACCCGTGCGGTTTGAAAGCTCTACTGCTAAACCACAAAGCGTTGCAGGACCACGCGCTGGTTCATAGCGATCCCGCTTCTTCTTATAAAGAAAACGGTATAAAGGCTCTTCCTTATCCATTCCAAGCGATGAGTTATAATCTCCACACATTCCCGCATCCGACAAATAAGCACTGCCATACTCTAATATTTGTGCGTCAGCTGTGGGAATGTGGGTATGTGTTCCTACAATCACACTCACACGACCATCAAGAAAATGTCCAAGACATTGCTTCTCGCTCGTCGTTTCTGCGTGAAAGTCAAAAATAATCGCATCTGCCTGTTCCATCAAAGAGCAAGCGCACAGAATCTTTTCAGCCGTTTCAAATGGATCATCTACCTTGCACGGCATAAAAGCACTTCCCAAGAGATTTGCAACAAGAACACGTGCTCCATTCTTTGCTGTAAAAATACCGGAGCCCTTGCCGGGAGTGTCTTTAGGAAAATTGGCTGGACGTAAAAAACGGTCGCTTTCATGAGCATAGCGCAATGTGTCTTGGCATGCAAAAGCATGGTTACCCGTTGTTACAACGTCAACACCTACCATGAGAAGATCTTGATAAGTTTCTTGCGTGATGCCAAAACCATTTGACGCATTTTCACCGTTCACCACAACAAAATCAAGCTGCCATTTTTTTATCAGTTGGGGAAGATGTTCAAAAACAGCCTCACAGCCCGCTGTTCCAACGATGTCACCTAAGAATAAAAAACGCATAGGCGTTTTAACCATACTTTAGCGTTTTAAGAAACCCTTTTCTGTAAAAATTCCCTGTACGATCAAATCATGTTCTGCATGGGGAATGAATTCAACTTCCTGACAAGAAAAGCCTAAGCCTAATAAGCTAATCTGGTGCCCTTGTTTTTCAAGAGTTTCAACAGCACGATCGTAATACCCGCCCCCATAACCAAGGCGGTGACAGTGGTTATCAAACGCGGAAAGGGGAACGATGATAAAGTTTGGTACAACAACGGCATTTTCTACACCAGGTCCCAATGTGCCAAAACGCATTGGCTCTAACACCGTGTTTTGTGAAAATGCACGAAAAACCATGGTTGTTGAATCAAGCACTGCTGGTAGTGCTAATCGTCCACCGCGTAACGCTATAGCATCAAATAGAGGACGGGGATCAATTTCCGATTTGATTGGCCAATAGCCCGCTAAAATCATGTGCGAAAAATCTTCTCTCTTTTCTTCAAGGGTTTTTATCAGGTGGGAACAGGCGCGCTGCGAAAAGGTAGCACGCTCTTGTGCTGAAAGGGCATCACGATGAGATAAGCCGATCTTGCGGAGTTGTGCGCGAAGCGATGAAATAGATTGTGGTGTTTTTGTACTTTGTGTCATTATTCTGTAGATTGCTGCCCTTCTACCAATGCTAAAAGTGCAATAAAATAAAGCCCATGATAAACAGGATTTGAAAGAATAGCACCATCAGCAGCTGCGTGTGTTTTGACAAACGCATGTACTTTGGCACAGCGATTGTAATGACTTATAAAAACAATAACTTTTTTAAATCATTTCCCACCGGACTATCAATATAGGCACGCTTTTTCTAGCCATTTTTTACGGTATTAAACTGTTCCAATTTACCGAACTTACTCCTCATTGAAGCCGAATGATTTTAATAAACCTATATTATTTTAAAACTCTATAGATAATATTAAAGTTACAAACAAAGGAACTTCTTTTTCATATTAAGCAAGTTTTATAACCTATATTGTTAATCTACATAGAAGTAAACAGCCTATATCGACATTGAGGAGATATGTCTTTATAGCTCGTGCCTACAGTGTTTTTATAACACTCACCTCGATCCAAACATAGGGTTGCGTTTTATTAAATAACCCTTTCCATATTGAAGGGTGTATTAAGCTCGGATCTTTTAAACAAAACTCATTGATTTTTTCCGTAAAATCTTTTCATCGCAAATCTTATGTAAAGGATGCATAATGAGAACTCATTAAGCTAAGAGGAGATGCCCAATTCTTAAAGAAAAAGCGCAATGCGCCTTTATTCGTTTTTTGGACTTCATGCCATGCATTTTTTGTACAACATTATGCCCAAAAGCAGCTATAGTCGTTGATACAATATCCTTAGCAGGCATTTGTTCGTCTTGCACATCCATTTGCAATATTTTCAATAAAATCTTTTGGAAAATTTCTTGGTACAAGACTTTACATGCTCCCTCTCAACTGTCAAAGGCGTGCACGAATTTCTTTAAAGAGCAGAGCAATTTACTTTAAGCAAAAAAGGACAATAATAATTTGTTTTATTCACGCAAAAAAGGTGATCCGCAACAGCCGATGGAAAAGTTGATCCCAAGAACCTACATAAATAGGTGGGCGCCATGTGAAAAAGCCCACGGGCTTCATCAGGGACAGCTCCCTTGGAGATCACTAAGGTCTCAGGAATGCATTATTTCCTGTCGGGAAGTGCAGAACACCTCTCTTACTATAAAACAGTTTTAGATCTTCTGCTAGATATAAAATGATTCTAGTACAATCTCTTTGGAGAGGTGGTTTTTGCTGCCGCTCTCTGGGTGGTGTCTGGGTAATTTTCTAGATGGTTTTTAGGGGGGATGATGTCTGGTGGCGGCGGCGTGGTCTTTCTCATTCAAATTTAAAGAGTTTGAGGTGTTCGTCTAAAAGCACTTCAATGCGTTTTTGGAGTTTTTGCATTTGGGGATAATATTCAAGTGCTTTCTCATAAGCTTTGAGGGCAAGCTTCGGACGCTCTGTTGCTTCTATGATTACTAGGTTCAAAAAATGCCATATAATTGCGCGGTTCAAGCTCGAGAGTATGGTAGTCGACCATGGTACGTTTAACCGCGAGTGAAATATGAAGGCACGTCCTACTTATGCTTGAGGCATAGGTGGGGTGGAATGTAAGGGTGTTATCAATGTCATTAAAGGTATGTTTAAAGGGGTAGGGGTGTCTGTTCGTCTAAAAGCACTTCAATGCGTTTTTGGAGTCTTTGCATTTGGGGATAATATTCAAGTGCTTTCTCATAGGCTTTGAGGGCAAGCTTCGGACGCTCTGTTTCTTCCATGGTCACTCCAAGTTCAAAAAATGCTATATAATTGCGCGGTTCAAGTTCGAGAGCATGGTTAAGGTCAAGCATGGCAAGTTTAAAATCACTCAGTTGAATATGAACCCAAGCACGTCTTATCCATGCTTCAGCATAAGTAGGGTAAAGAGCAAGGACATTATCAATGTAATCAAGAGCAGTCCCATAATTGTCAGTATTGATAGCATTTTCAGCCCATGACATCAAAAGATCAATCGTCTCACTGCCCGATTGTGACCATAAACGTTGAAGCTGTTGACTTATCTTTTTTGCTTCACCAGCATTCGCACAAAATTTTAATTCTTTGAGTAAACGTAAAACTTCTGCTTCTTTGTGCTGTTTAACTCTATCAGAATGGCTGGAGGCGTTTAATTCAAAATCTTCAAGAATGGTCGCCGACGAATCTGAATCAGATATTGCCGGTTCTGAAAGAGAAGGGCCGGGTAAGAGATCATCCAGCGGCATTAGCAATTGGGGAGAAAAAGTATCTTCAGGGAGCGAAGGGGGATTTTGCCCGTACCCAGCAGAAATTAAACAAAAACACTCCACAACAGCAAGTAAAAAAACTACAAAAGGACACAAAAAACTTTGTTGGAAAATAAGAAATTTCTGTAATCGCAAAGATTTTAGAAAGATAAAAAACCTCATCACAACAAGTCCTTATACCACAAACGATCAAACAATGGCAATCAAACAACAGTGATCAAGCAATGGACTTGGAACCAAAAAAAACTTTCAAGAGATAAAAGTTTTCATGACTACAAAAAGTAGGCATGAAAACCACCAGTCCTCATGCACCATCAACCTTGACGCGCTCTAAAACGTGGGTTCGTTTTATTAAGGATATAAACACGACCTTTACGGCGCACCAAACGATTGTTACGGTGGCGATCCCTTAGTGCTTTAAGCGAATTTTTAATTTTCATCATACTCACCGTTTATACAGACTTTATACAGACTTATTGTAATGCAATGTCACAACTTCAATTTTTTCAACATTATTACACACAACTACACACTATTACACACTATTACACACTGCCATACGCTCTAACACTGATATGACGCACAACATTCGTATGATGACATTGCACGTATTATCATATCGCATTGTGTCATAATCATATCGCATTGTGTCATAATATTGTGTTTGCTTCACGACATCATGCAATACACTTTTCCACTGTGATCACAAAAAGAGAAACGTACTTTTAAAATAGAAATACGCATCAATACATTTCATTAACACAACGAATAAGTAAAAATTGCAAAAAATTTAGAGGATTTTTAACAAGAAGTCTTCTTTTTGTCAAGTGCGTATCTTTTTAACACATTCCCTCTAGTAAACTCCCTTTGGTGCGTTAAATGAAAGGGGAGGAGCAGAGAATATGGGAAAATCTACAAAGTCTCTCATTTGTAAGAAGATGATGAGTGAACAAAATTGTAATCGAACGGTCGGTGGACAAAGTACGCTCTCATTGCTTGAAATGGGTTGAGTTTGTGAGAAGGTGGTATGGGATGCAATAAACATGCATCGTGAAATCGATAGACATAGACTGTTGCTATGAGCTGGGGTCATAATCTTAAGAGATGGGCAATAAGAGGTGACAGCTGCTGGGGGGTGTGCTTAGAGGGGCTTAAGAGAGGAGCCCTTCTTTTTTCGAGAGGGGGAAGGTGCGTGGGGAGAGTTGAAGGTGGTGTTGGATTCTTTTGAGGGAACAAGGGGCGTTGGGAGGAGGTCTCAAGGGAGGGGGAGTTTTGCAACCCCTCTCCCCCCCCTTTGGGGAGGGCATTGAGGATAAGAGGTGACAGCTGCTGGGGGGTGTGCTTAGAGGGGCTTAAGGGAGGAGCCCTTCTTTTATTTATGTGTCTGTGGGAATGAGTGTTTTGTTGAGAGAGGCATTCTTGTCAAAATTTTGTGGCTGGTCCTGTTAATTGGATGATATGCCCCATTTTGCGTAATGGTTGAACGGAGTTTTTGCCATATAAATGCACCGATGTGCGCTCTTGTGTGAGAAAATATTTGAAATCGCTAAGATTATTTCCAAGGAGATTAATCATTTGACAATTGCTATGACGGTATGTGCTGCCTAGGGGAAGTCCGCAAATCGCACGGATATGTTGTTCAAACTGTGAAGTTACGCACGCCTTTTGCGTCCAATGACCAGAGTTATGAACACGAGGCGCCAATTCATTCACTAAAAGATCTCCATCTATCAAGACAAAAAATTCAATGCAAAGAACACCAACATAATTGAGAGCATCCATCACTCTTACGCTTATTTCTTGTGCAAGCTTTTGCACCTTAAACGGAATACGTGATGGAACAAATGATTTGTGAAGAATGCCGTTTTTATGCTGGTTTTCAGGGCAATCATAAAAAATATGTTCTCCTTGCTTCGTGCGTGCCGAAAGAACCGAAATTTCCGATAAAAAAGGAACAATCCCTTCTAAAATCGAGGGCTGTTTCTGAAAATTCTTTAAAGCTTCGTCAAGCGTTTGCTCATCTGGGTGATCCAGCATGATCTGGTTTTTTCCATCATAGCCAAAACGGCGTGTCTTTAAAAGACCACGTTCGCCTAATGCTGAAAGGCCTGAAAGGAGAGAGGAAATATTGTCAACAGCATGCCATGATGCCGTGCGGATGCCTTGAGCCTGCAAAAATTGCTTCTCAAAAAGCCGATCTTGGGTAATTTCTAACGCTTTAGAAGAGGGATAAATATTTTTAGCTTTTTCTATATATTGAACCGTTTCAAGCGAAAGATTTTCAAATTCATAGGTTACAACATCACATAGAGAAATAAAATGATCTAATGCTGAAGTATCATCATAGGGTGAAACAATATGATCGTTTGCTGTTTGTGCCGCTGGGCAATCCGTTTCGGGGCAAAAAACAACAGTGCGAAACCCTAGTTCCGCTGCCGCTATGGCTAACATGCGTGCCAATTGTCCTCCGCCTATTAAACCAATTGTGCTGCCTGGAGGTAACATTGTGGATGTGGGAGAAATGCGGGACATGGTAGAAATGTTGGGAGTAGGGAAGTTGGATGTGTGGGAGGATTGTATCATTTTAAATCTCTGTTATAGGAGTTTGCGCGACACTGGCTGTTTGTTGCTGACGCCAATCTTGTAACCGCTGTGCTAGACTATCATCGTAAACCGCCATAACTGCTGCCGCTAAAAGTGCGGCATTAATAGCACCCGCCTTGCCAATTGCTAGGGTACCAACGGGTACTCCTGCTGGCATTTGCACAATTGAAAGCAAAGAATCTTGACCAGATAAAGATTGGGTATGCACTGGAACGCCAAAAACAGGAAGAGGAGTAAGTGCTGCTAACATCCCAGGAAGATGCGCTGCACCTCCCGCACCGGCAATTAAAATTTTAAAACCTGCCGCTTTTGCTCCTTTCGCAAATTGGTAAAGACGTTCAGGGGTTCTGTGTGCCGAGACAATATGTGAAATGTGAGAAATACCAAGACATTCCAAAGTATCTGCGCTATGGCGCATTGTTTGCCAATCTGATTGGCTGCCCATTAAAATCGCTACATCACATGAGTTTTTAGTCATTCCATATCCTTTTCAAGTGTTTAATGCGATTCTTTTGCCTTCTTTTTCTAAGAGTTTTGCATTTTTTTTGCAAAGCCAATGTTTGGGAAAGGGATGACAGGTAACAGTTTTTTTTAGGGCGCTTTATAGGAGGGAATATAGTTTTCACAAACAGAGTTTTTACAGATGCGTGAGGGAATGATGATGGTTTTTTCTTTTTAAGCGGGTTGCTTCTTGATTCATGATTGAAGCGTTTGAAAAAAATTGCACAATCTACACATTGAACAATCTACACATGGCAAAAAATAACCAATAAGAATCAGATGATGAAAAAAAGCTCTTATTTAAATCGGAATTAAATGAGATTTTTTAAGATTTTAAGATGTCAAAAATTTTCCCTAAATGTGCTTAGCACAAACAGATTATTCTTTGGCAAACAAAGGAAAGGGACGAAATTTTCTATGATTTTTAAAATAGGGAGAAGGAGGCTACATTGGGATATTTCTGCGGGGAAATCACCCCCTTCCCTAAAATGGAACCTATATAATATTTTATTATTTAGCAAGAGAATATTTAAAAAATTTTATGCTCATGAGAAATTAAGCACAAAATTGCCTTTTATTTTCTAGGTTTTAGTTCTCTAAAATTTTTCAAAAGCAAGTATTCCTCTTTGCTTGATACTCCCTCATCACAGTGATACGAGATATTTTCTTTTGTTGAAAGATCAGAGTAAAAAAAGTAAGTGGGACATCCAGTATATAGAGGCAATTTCTTCTAAGCGCCCTGCGTTTACACGATTTGTTCCTTTTTTATACTTTTGGATTTGTTGCAAGGTTACGCTTAAATGGTGACCTAATTGTTTTTGAGACATTTTCAACTCTTGCCTAAAATGAATTTTATCTCACAGAAATGTCATTAAAATGTGGATTTTTAGCTGGCACCTCACCCCCCGTGGGGTGCGAGCACCCGCGCATCAGTATTCCGAGAGTCTGAAAGTACTGAACTCAAATCAGCTTTTTGCTTTTAGTGCTTATCACGCCTGAATATAGCAAAGACTCTCGGAATTCGGAGATGCCTACAGAGTGGGCTCATTTTATGTTTAGGTTTCAGGCTTTCAGCCTTCTGTTAATCGTTGCGTATACGACTAGAACCACTTGCTTGCGAATAAGATAATTTCAGAAGGTTGGTAATAAGGATTCAAATAGCCTTTGTTTGTTTTTTTATGAGAGGCGGGATGTCTGTCAAATTTTTAATAATCGCTCTCCCAAATTATGACATCAGTCCCCGCGTTTATTGAGAGGACTAACAAGTCTTGGTTCTCAGAGTCAAAAAATCCTCTTGTGAGAAGTACAAAACAAGCCGTGATTGGTTAAGGGAGCCTATATGCAAGGGTTTCGCGTAAAACAATTTTAATGCTTTCAATTTGATGTTTGCGGGCTTTGGATATCATGGACGCTTTTCCTAGCCCAATCTGTCGGTAATTAGAATCAATTATTATATAGCAAGAGATCAAAGAAATGCTCTTCTTCAAATGCTATGACATAGATAATATGCTTCCTGTTGAGGGTTTTCATTCGCCAAGTAGACAGTGAAGATCAAATGCAACGAGGTGTTCGTTTGAGACTGGGAGAGAAAAGCTGTTTAAATGTTTTTCAAGTTCGCGTTTTGATAGCTTAATAATAGCGTGAATTTTCTGCACATCGCTTGTTTTTGTGCGCCGAAAGGTAGCAAAGGAAACCATATATGCAAGATTATTTTGTATATATGTAGAGTTCACTTCGATACAAAAGTTCTAAATTTCCTTGCACTTCGTATTGTTTTATCAATGTACTCAATTGTCGCAAATATTCCTCCCTGTGGCTCGCAATGGCGCGTTGCGCTTGGGTTGAGGAGCGACTCATCCCAATAAAGGCTTCGGAAGGGATTGTCATTGTCCAATTGTGCGTATGTAAAGCAATCTTTTCTGGTTTCACTCCAAAGCCATCGCTCATTTCCTGCACAAAATCAAAATTACGATAATAACGGGAATAGTGAGGAGACATCTCCTCTAGCAATGTTTCATAAGCGGCAAGAAATTTGCTATGCTTAAAATCGCGATTGTTTTGAATGACCGCCATTACACCGCAGGCTCGGAGTCGGTTTAAGACAGCGCAAAGCAATTTGGGACGGTCCATCCACTGAAATGCTTGCGCTGCAACGACAAGATCGACCTTATCGATTTGGTATAAGAGGCTTTCTGCTCGGCCTTGATGCCACTGTATAGTAGGAAACTTTCTTCGCCCCTGCTTTATCATGTCTGTCGATATATCGATAGCATGATATTGGTGTTCGTTGCCTAGAAGTTTGATAATCCCTTCTAATGCGATACCTGTCCCAGCCCCCACATCTACGATAGATAAATGCTTTTTGTCCTTAAAAGGAAGGAGCATGGTTTTAAATAAGGTCAGGGGATAGCGCGGACGATAGCGATCATAATCATCAGCCAAACCGTCAAATTTTTCACTTTGCGATTGAACGCTTTTTATCATAGGGTATGATTCTCTTTACAACAGCTGACATACATGATTAAGGAGCTCTTGGCTAGATTAAGGAGCTCTTGGCTAGTACGTTAAGCATAAATTCTGGAGGAGGGATGAATGAAACTGCCCTTTGATGCCTTCACTCTTTTCTTCTATAAAATGGATGCTTAGATGGTGAGCCGGCATCTCCCCCTTCTTCAAATGGTGCGTTTTACAGCGCAATCGCAGTTAAGCTAAGATTCCATGTTGCATGATTTTTGCTGAGAAGGTCTCTGGAGGTGAATTTTCTTGCGATGTCAAAAGGGGCTCTAGGGGCTCTATATGACGTAAAGCCGAAGTCAAAGAGTGATGGCAAAGATGGGCATTGGCTTTTGCCCATCAAACTTCATATTCTCCACAAATGAGGTTTTTTCCGTTTCAGAGAAGTCGCACAGATCGAAAGTCTATGGCAAAAGCCTTTAAAACGAAAAAGAAACCCTATTGGAGAACATCCCATATTTTATGGGATTGCCGGTGCACTGACTAGTTCCACATTCAAGTAGAGCAGTAAGCAAGTTTGCCGCAATTAAAAACACAAAGAGGAAACTTGTTATTTTGCTAAACAGCGGAAAAAGAGCAAACATTTTAAATTTTTGCGCCAATTCAGTTAAAATAATGATGAAGGAAACCATAACAATATAAAGAATTGCAATCATAAATGCCCAGATATAAAGACGCATTCCAAAGAGCGTTGGACCATCTCCAAGGTTACCGAGCGTGATCTGTAAAATGATCTGCTTGGCGGCAGAAAAACAAGTTACCGTGCAACCAAGAACAACCATGCCATAATGGATGTTTTTCACTTTATGGAAAATATTAAATAAAAAACCACAACCAGCAATTATAAAACCAAGGCGTTGAAGAAGGCAAAGAGGGCATGGTACCCCAGATGATACAGGTTTTGTCAGCTGATAATAGAAAGCCGACAACAAGACAACGCATAACCCAATAAGCCCTAATATATTCATAAATATGGCAAAACGATGCTTATTTTGTTCGACAAGATCCATGATTATTCCCTTTAAAAAGACATGTTTAAAGTAAAATTACATGATGATAAGAAATCAAAAGGGTGATAATGAACAGAATTGTCCAGCATAAATAACTTATGTTTTTTTTGCTGTACATAGTCATTATCGCTGTACCTAGAGCAGTTAAAAACGGAACAAACATTGCTAAAATCTCCTTTCTTACTGATACTCAAGGTATTTTGAAATATGTTTAAAAAAAAGCTATAGCTTAATTTATACACAATCATTATTTTTATGACTATAGAAAAACTGTGAAGTATAAAGCTCCCGAAAAGAGGATTTTAATAAAGGTATTTGACTGTTGTGTTTAGCTGTATGCTAGCTTTTTCATCAAGCAAAAGAGTGTATTTCTTTTGCTTATCATGAAAGAATGGCTTGAACGGTAAAGCAAGTATTATTGGTTTAATACTGAGATTTTATTTCTCTTATTCAGAATAAGGCGTTCTTATTTTTATCACTAAAATAACCTTTTTTTGCAAAAAGTTTGTTCAAATTGCAGCAATCGTGCAATATTATGGCTGTTCCCCTGCCTTTTTAGCCAAGCAAATTGTGCTCATTTTTTTCGAAATTATCTTTAAAGGAAATATTCAAGCCGTATTTAGCTGCAAAAGTTGTTGCTTTTTCCAATAACCCTTCTGAATGAATATTTGCTAACAATTCATTATAATTTGACTCTTCTAAATGTAAATAAAAAGCTATACGATAAGCTGATTCTGGCAAAAAATTAGCTTTAATTAAATCTTCTGGAGAAGATATCGCTGTGCCATTAAAACTTCCAGTAAAAATGAATATTAGATTATCTGTTTTCAAATTGACTGAAGTAACAGGACGTAATCTTGATATGTCTTGAACTGTAAAATTTAAAGTAAAACTATCTAAAGGCTTCAACAGCGATTGCTGTATTCCAATGCCATTAATGTTTTTTTCTCGATCTGTATGAGTAGCTAATTTATCGAATTCATCTAAATGGATAATACCCCCTTTCGGCCCCACTCAGATTACCTGATGTAGCGCGCAATATCCCTTCAAACATCGTTGAAGGATCTTTACCACTATAACCAACTTTTGATAGAGTTTTGGAATCAATGGTTACCATAGTTCTATTTGTGATTTCGTTGATTAAATGGGCTAAATGCGTTTTACCTATACCAGAGATACCTGATATTAACAGTCACCTCGGCTTTTCCCACGCAATGTGCTCATTCAAAATTAATGTTATTAGTATTTGTACAAACTTTTTATCTATACCATGATTAGAGAAAAACTGACGTAGTAATTTAATATCGTTTATGCAACGCTCTTTTTGGTTACTAAGCCTTTTAAGTAAATGGATAGCCCCTGTAAAATAAATAAAGGCGCGCAAAAACCTATGGATATACACAGGCCGTATAATACAGAAAATGAAAAAAAGTTTGCTGCATATAAAAGCACAATAGAAAATAAAGCTGTTATAATGCGCACGCTGGCATCGCCTACCAAAATTACCTCAGCCAAATTGTCACTAGGTGTGACAGCTTGACCAATTGTTATTCCCGACACCCTAAAATAAAATTGCCCAATTCCTAATAAAAAACCCATAATATAGAGAGAATATTGGGTAAAATCTAAATATAAAACAGCAAAGATTGCGCTTATTGCAAAAGCTGTTGCACCCCATACGAAAAAACGAATCAAAGACGGAAATTTCCGTAAATAATAGGATGAAACGAAGCCATTGATTACAAAACCCAGTGCTGACAAAGCAAAAACAGAATTTTGAATGGCTGTAAATTTTATATTATCTGATGTTATCGATGCAAGAACAAGTGGCAATAAAACGATAGCGCCTGTATAGAGAAAATTATTCAAGATACGATTAATCGTCAAAAACCGCAAAGCAGAAATTTGCCAAAGACATTTAAAACCAACACCATAAGATCTTTGAATTGGCTTTTTTGATGGTTCTTTTATCCTATTTATTTTTTGTATAGAATTTATATGAAACCATAAACCGGCGTTTAAAAGATAAATAAACACAATAAAGGCTATAGCTATTTTGTGCCCCAAATGCGCAATTATAAAATATATAAGCAATGGAGACACAATAATAAAAAACTGACAGCAACTCGTATAAAATGCAAAAATACTAGCTTTTTGCTTTTGGTCTGAAATTAATTGATTTAAAGCAGTGTTATTATTTGGGTTATCAGCTCCCATCAATAAAGCAAGTAAAAAAAACACAAATAAAATAAGTACTGAGTTGTTTATAAATAATAAGGAAGATAGCAAGGCAGCACAAATAATTTGACTATAAAATCCAATTATAAAGCCTTGGTAGCGCGACAACACGTTTCCCAAACATAAGCCTGCAATTCCAATTGCAATTAAATTAACAACATTTAGAGTAGCAGATGCTTCTCCTGTTGTATCTTGCAATTGTAATAAAGAAAGGCCAATAGATAATATACTACCAGCACAAAAACTTGTTAAACATCCAATCAAAATCATAAGAAAAACAGAATTACGCAACACTTTTCTTATTTCCAGATAAAGCGTTAAGCCATTTTGTAATTTCTTCTGTTGTTAAATGTGGTTCGGCACTAAATCCTAGTTTTTCATAAAATTTGCATTCAAATGCATTACGGGTACTCATTTTTTGCAAGCCATCTATTAGCATGAATTCTATACTAGGCAATATTGTGCTCATAGATTGAGACAAATAATAAGAAACTGCTCTCCAATACATATGGCTACGATCTCTTGCTAAATAATTTTCTAAAGCATATTTCGGGTAACAACCATCTAAAATACGTTTTGGACAACGATATAATGGATAACAAATACGAATAGCATCTACTTCACGCACAGGAAAGGGTAAAATATTTTTACCTCTCATGATATTATAAAAACTTTCGACAAGCAGATCTTCTAAATTAAGTCCAGTCACAACAAGATTGGTTTTAAATTTTCGAGCAACATGAGATAAAGCTAGCCGAACTGCTAAAGTTCCAATGACCTTTAAGTCAGATTCTGGATAAGCTTTTCTGAAATTTTCCACCCAATCTGTCTCTGCGGTACCTAATAATTGGCCAACTTCATTTGAATGAACAAGGTGCAATTCTAAACCAATATCAGTACAAAGTTTTTGAGCTCTTGAAACTCCTGTATCCCAATCTGGTATTCCTAACATCATTACAGGAACTAAAGAATCTTTAGGTATTCCAACTTCTATTAAACTTTGTAATAATGTATTAGAGTCTCCGCCCCCGCTGACTCCGACAATTACTTTCTCACCACTATAAAAACTAAAAAAGTTATCTCTGAATTTGCGAACTTCTAATGAGACAAAGGAACGACATTCTTCTTTACTAAAAAACATGTTCTTTGTTTTTTCCTTTATGATTATCAAAAATGTATTCTGCCACAATTTTATCATTGACTTTAGAATAAATATTCCTCTTTCTGTCTAATAAACTGTTATAATCAATATTTCTATCTGTTCTAAAAATAAGCTCTTCTTCTCCTAGATTTTCTAGTAACTGCTGTACAGTTTTTCCAAGAAAAGACACTACCTCAACACTGCTATCCTGAAAAATTTTATATACACACACTGCATTATACGGAATGTCATGTATTTTTAAAACTTATTCAACTAATAACTCTTCTGATGGGCAAAATAAATTACGAACCCCATGTGCTGTTACAACCCGAAAAACAATCATCTTTCTCCCCCAATGATATACGACCTCATTAGAGGCAACCCTAATGATGTCGGTAGAATAAATCAATTAACCAGAAAAAACTGAAGAGCTTATGACACAAATTTTATCTTCGCTTTCTAACCTCATCTGAGCTTCAGCCATTTTTATTAAAAATTCTAGTGCTACTTTTTCTACATTTAGTACACTTTCTTCATTTGCTTGTAATAATGGATTAATAGCTAAATTTGCCTGTGTTATAATAGTCCTCCTTTTGTAAAACAGAGCTTCAATCTCAACGTATAAACATTTTAATTCATCAATATGTCGATCTCGTATCTTTTGGAGAAGCCAAGAATAAGAGCTCTTATATATTTATTTTATGTATTGATAGACAGAAAATACTGGAATTACATGGGGAAAAATTGGGCAATTATTCTACACATACACCCAAAAGAAAATCTCGATTAATATTTGTCGATTTGTTGGTTTTTATCATGATTTGCTGTAAAACACTGTTGTTTAGGGCGGTGATATAAGGCATGTAAAACTTCACATACGCGTTTTAGAGTGTGTGGTAAGTATTTAGGGTAGGGTTTGCCTATAGAGCCTATGAAGTGAACCACATGCGTGGGTAGCAAGTGGAACTCGCCGAGAGAAGCTGGACTTTTTACAGACCCGCGTGCGTGGGAAGCTTCGTTCTTTAGGGTGGGGGAGGAAGTCAAAGAGGTTTGTCTTTCAGATGTGTCTATCGTTAAGGTGTTTGTTGAAAAAGGCTCTTCAATATAGAGCTTATTCTAGCGATTCTGTTCCTTTTTTGAAACCATGCATAGCTGTTGCTGAGATGTGGTTCACGTAACGCAAGAAGGTACCAGTGTTAATGGCCATTTGTTAAAAAATCGTCGTAGAAGAGGGGGAAGGTGGAGTTTTGGAGAGGATGGCTTGTTGTAAGATTTTTAGAAGTGCTTTTCATTTTTGTTGGCTAAAAGAGGAAATCCTCGTGACATACAAGGAATGTCGTCATTTGAAGCATTGTTGGTAATAAATAAGATATTTGGGCAGCAGAACTGAGATGAAAAATACAAAGTATTTTTTCGTAAAAAGAGAGAGGTAAAATCTCAATATTGAGCAAGTGATGCTTGCTTTTCCATCATGAGAGGACATTGGTAAGGGGAATATGCTTTCTTGTAGGGATAAGGGAAGTGCGCAGGTAAGTGCTTTATATTTATTTTTAGTGCTCTATGTTTCTTATTGTTTTCTCTATCGTTGTTTAAAGACAATAAATTTAAAGACAATAAAAGTGAAGGGGCAATTGTGAATAGGAAATCTATAGTCTCTTTTTTGCCCAATTTTGTAATATGTTACACATCATAATAAGAAAGGAGATTTTCAAGCTATGTTTTTTCCATTTTTAATCGCTTTAGGTACAGCAATAACAATTATGTATGGCAAAAAAAACGTAAGTTATATTCTATGGGCTGTTTTATTCGTTGTTATTCTACTTACTTTTAATCACCACGCAACTTCTACTTTAAACTTATCTTTTTGAGAGAATAGCCATGGAAAACGTTGAACAAAAAAACCTTCATTTTGTCATTTTTATGAATACGCTAGGACTTGTTGGATTATCCATTGTCTTGGTGGTGGCATTTTATTATCAATTGGTAAGGTTTGAGTTGCCTTGTCCCCTCTGTCTTCTGCAACGTGTTGGTTTGATACTTGCTGGTTGTGGATTTTTACTCAATATTCACCATAAGGTGAAATATACCCATTATGGTATGGTTATTCTTGGTTGCATGGTGACCAGTATCGTTGCTGCTCGGCAAGTGTTTTTGCATATCACACCAGATGATCTTGGATATGGCTCAACGTTCTTTGGATTGCATTTTTATACTTGGGCTTTCATTATTTCAGTTCTTTGTATTTTTGCTGTTTCTTTATTCATGATTTTAGGCGAATTGGCGCACAAATTTAAAACATTTTCTCCTTTTCCTATGTTAGGTAAAATGGCGAGTTTCTTATTCGTATTTTTGATTGCAGCAAACTTAATTTCTACTATCCTTGAATGTGGCGGTGGGCAGTGTGCTGATGATCCCGTGAGATATGAGTTGTTGGCAAATTGGTTTCCTTCCTTATCTTAAAGTTTTTTCATAAATTTCCACGTATGAAAATCTTAACGGTGAAAAAAAGAGAGGCAGCAATGTTATGAATGCTGCTTCTTTTTTGCAAAAGCTTTTGGAAATAATTTAAATGAGATTTTTGCCTTTTGTGTATGAGTGCGCTTTTAGCGGCAGGCTCGATTGATTCCTCCATATATTTTGCGAAGAGTATTCGCAGAGAGCTGAGAGCTTTTATATGCTAAAAATTAAATGACAATCTTATATGGAAAATTCTTTGATTTTAACGATTAAAATTTCTGATTTTGAGAGGAAAATTTTTTTGAGTTGTATATTTTTCTCTTGTTGCTTTTTTATTTTATGTTAGTCGAAGCTCTCGTTAATATTCATTTGGATACTTCTGAGGTTTATAATACTTCTGGAGTGGTGGGTTTTGAATTTAGAAAATTGTTATTGAGTAATTTTCGCAGAGGTTCATTTGTAATGAGTGGACCTCTTTTTTTGTTGTGTGTTGTTCTTTGTTTCTTTTATGTTTCATTTGCATAGGCTGGGCAAAATAGTTTTTAAAATTGGTAAGATTATGCGCTAACGTGTTCTTTCCCATTTTTGTATTTAATTTTTTTAGCCTTTGTTTTGTGAGAGTAACAAACATTTTTGCGGTGGTTCGTATCGCAGAAACGCGGTAGGTAAATGAGTAATCCCCATTGACTTGTGCGTTTTCCATATTGTCAAAAAACACCATATATGAGTCATTTTACCAAATACAGGTACCTTTTAAATATATAAAATACGGTGGCAATGATTATGTGGTAGTGGTGTATTTCATATTCTTGTATGACTGCTTTCTGCTTGCTCACAATGCCGTTTCGCTATGCTGGTGGAGGATGGTATGACGCAAAGTCGTGCAATACATTTTCATAGATTTACTATTTTCTTTAAATGCTTAAATCTGTAAAAGTATAAAAGCGTAAAAACTTAAATCTGTAAAATTAAAAAGCAAAGGGGAAGACATGATTTTGTAAATGCTAACACTCAAAGAGAAGGGGTTTTCAGGGGAGGTCGTGAAAGAAGTAATAATGATAGCAAAGAATGGGGTGAGGGAACGAAGAGCCAGATAATAAGTCGCTTGGGAGGGAGTTGAACGCATGGTTAAAAGATGAGCCGAGAAAGGGTGTCGAAAAATGGACAAGTAATCTCTTAATAAACCTGTTTAAAAGGCTATGTTAACAAATTGGCTAAAATTTCTGGAGATAAAACCTCTAAGGCTATAGCTTTTTGAGGGTGTCAGGAAACAGACGCAAGAAGAAAAACCTCCCCTTTTGTTGAATTTTGTTCACAAAACCAACAAAATGGGCTATGAACGCTGAAAATAACCCACAATTTACAAAAATTATGTGCACTGTAAAGGAAATTATTGTTTATGTCAAAAGAAGAAGTCTTGGAATTTTCTGGTATCGTAACTGAACTTCTCCCTAATGCGATGTTTCGCGTAAAATTAGAAAATGATCATGAGATTATTGCTCATACCGCTGGAAGAATGCGCAAAAACCGTATTCGTGTGTTAGCGGGTGATAAAATTATGGTTGAGATGACCCCTTATGATTTGACAAAAGGACGCATTACATACCGCTATAAATAGCTTATGGGTGATTTTTGTTTTCTGTGAAAATTCTTAGCGTTTTCTAAAATGTTTTTATGGCTTCCCAAGGAGTAAAACGATTTAATGAATTTGTGTGATCAGTGTATAAAAATTTTTGCAGCTTATGAAACAAAATTAATGATTCCAAAACCAAGTAGATGAGAGCCTACAATTACTCTGAGGGGAGAATAATGAAAGATATAGACAGGACCTACTTAAGGAAACCTCTTTCTGGAGAAATCCAATTGGTGCTTGCTTCTTCTTCACCACGTCGTTTGATGCTGTTGGGGCAAATGGGTGTTGTTCCACATAATCTTTGTGTAACCAATATTGATGAAACACCAAAATTAAGGGAACATCCTGCTTTTCTTGTAAAACGGTTGGCAAAAGAAAAAGCCCTTAAAGCACAAGAAACTCTCTTGGGGTATAACAAAAAGAGTGAAAAGGTGTCATTGGCTCAGAAAAATAAAAAGCATTCTTTAGAAAAGAGAAGCCAACAAGAAGCTTTGTTGACGCAAAAAATGATCATTTTAGCTGCTGATACTGTAGTTGGTGTTGGGCAGACTATTTTGCCTAAACCAGAGAGTGAAGACGAGGCATATGAATGTTTACGCTTTCTTTCTGGACGCTCTCACAACGTCTATGGTGCTGTTTGTGCGCTGAATGAACGTGGGAAAATAACCGTAAAATTGGTTGAAAGTCGCGTCCGGTTTAAACGGTTGGCTGCTCCTGTGATGAGGGCTTATCTTGCTTCTGGTGAATGGGAAGGAAAAGCCGGTGGCTATGCTATTCAAGGGAAAGCGGGTGCTTTTGTGGTTCATATCGCTGGCTCTTATTCCAATGTGGTTGGCTTGCCGTTGGCTGAAACAATGGATCTTCTGATAGCTTATCGCTATCCACTTCTTTCTACTTGGAATGGAAAAATGGACTAGAGAAACTTAAATTTAGGTACAACCAATGGAAAAGTATAAAAAGCCATAAAAAGCAGAAAGGTTAAATGAAAAAAGAAACAGCAAAGAAATTAAACAAGGTGCACAAATAAATAACAAAGGTGCAGCAAATGCCAAAAAAGCCTGATTTAACGCAAACGGAGACGTCCTCAAACCGTCCTCCATATCCTTGTCCAATTTGTGGTCAGATGGCACAACAAAATTCCTATCCTTTTTGTTCAACACGATGCCGAGCACTTGATCTGAATCGGTGGCTTTCGGGGGCTTATATCTTGCCGTCATCAATGCACAAAACAGATGAAGAAGAGTAAAATAAAACGCTAAAGCGTTTTAAAATGTTGAGAACCGAGTGTTTGAGATTAATAGGTAGAGTGGGGCGTTTGAGGTTGAGGGAAAATTGAGCACTGAAGTGGTCGGGAATGAGGCATTTGAGGTTTGCTTGGGGAATATTTGAGCATTGGGAGCGGTGATGAATGAGGCGTTTGGAGCCCAAGAAAAGGCTGATATTTGGTATTATAGAATTCAGCATTAAGAAGTAGAGAGTTTGAGCATTGAAAGACTCTGTGGTTTAGGAATGAAGGAAGAGTCTGAGTTATTGATGTTGAGGGATGGTGAGACAGTATGGGGCACTTGATTTAAATTGGGTGCTTATATCTTGCTATTGTCTATCTTGCTATTGTCGCCAAAAAACGGATGAAGAAGAATAGAAGATAGTAAGGCGCTTATAAGAACGTTGAGAATCAAACATTTTCCATGAGCAGACTCAAAGCGAATATTTGAAAGCGGAGACAAATTGTGTATGCGGTGCTGGGGGGAATTTAGAGTTTGAGACTAGAAGAAACCTCAATGTTTAGGTTTCAGAAGGACGGGGGATTGAGAAGCTAAGGGGAAAACCTGATGGTGAGGTTTGCGGGAAACAAAAGATGGGGGGATAGAAAGTCTAAGCTGTAAATTTAAGTGATGAAGAAGGGAAGATGGTGCTGTGTTTGAAACTTTAAAAATAGAGCTTTTGATGTGAAAGAGGGGGATGTTTGAAGCTGACGGGGAGCTCTAGGGTGGGCATTGCCAAAGAATTGTACGTTAGAGCTGAGAGTGAGATGGGTAAATGGACATGCGAAGATTTTTGGCTGAGACTTTTGGAGTTTAGGAGGATTAGCGTTTGAGACAAGGCGAAAAGTTGAGCATTTGAAGCCTAAGAAAATGAGGTGTTGGGGTTGAGGAGTGCCTAGATCTTTTAAGATAAGAAAGCATTGGCTGTTGGGGTTGTGGAGAAAAGCTAGAAGTTTTAAAAACAGAGGCTTTTTCAAAGTGAAAGCATCCTTTTATCCATAAAATAATCGAGGTGAAAAAAGCTATTAGGAAAGTGAGAAAACAATGGTTGGGAAACAAAATCCATCTCCCACTCCTGTTTGCTTGCAAAATCGGGGCGAGGGGTTTTGTATCCGTAAAGAAGAAGGTTAGTTTGTTTGCATTATTTTCTAGATTTTTCTATCAGACATATACATAATCTGCTGTCCTGTGGTTATTTTTCTTGTGCCGTGATTGTTGTGAAGTGCGGAATTCAAGGTTGCTTGATTGTCCACTAAGATGGAAAAAATATTGGGTGTTCAAGAACCATCTTGTAAATGGGTGTTGATAAGTTCCTCTTTTTTTCATTGTGAAATTGTTTTCTCCTGAAATAGATGGTGTGAGGTTCGCCATCATAAGTTATTTTTTGTCATTCAAATTCAGTTTATTAATTATGAGGCGTTGATGGTGTGGGATACTTGTGGGGCTCTTATAGTGAGGATTTGCTGGAGGGGTGGTGATGGTGGAGCTTGAGGGAATGGCTCTGCTGTTGGGGGGATGGGGGCGTTTATAACAAAGCTGTGGTTTTGTTGAAAAATGGCATTGTGTCTTTTTTTCTCTTGTTATGGGGCTTGTGAGGACCCATATTCATTTTAGCACTACGGTTACTCTTTATGCTACGTTGCTCGCGGTGTTTTGTGAGGAGCGGTTCCTTTTGGGTGTCTTGGAGAGTGAAAGTGCGGTGGCTGGTACAAGAAAGGGAAAAAAATGAACTTGGAAAAATATAGCGAACGGTTGCAAGGTTTTTTACAAACAGCACAAAATAATGCCCTTTCTTCTGATCATCAGCAGTTTATGCCGGAGCATTTTCTCAAAGTGTTGTTAGAGGATTCCCAAGGGTTAGCAGCGTCACTGATCCAAAAAGCTGGCGGTGATCTCTCTCTTATTCAAGAGACGCTCAAGCAAGCGCTCGATGCTTTGCCAAAAGTGCAAGGGGGAAATGGACAACTTTATTTGTCACAGCCGTTGGCTAAAGTCTTCGCATTGGCTGAAGATCTTGCAAAAAAAGCAGGTGATCAGTTTGTTACAGTGGAGCGTGTATTACAAGCGCTTATCATGGAAAAGTCCGCAAAAACAGCCGATATTTTAACAAAGGGAGGATTAACTCCACAAGCACTTAATCAAGCTATTGATGCTCTGCGTAAAGGAAAAACGGCGACAAGTCCCCATGCCGAGAGCCAATATGATGCCTTGCAAAAATATGCCCGTGATTTGACAAAAGATGCACGAGAAGGAAAACTTGATCCGGTTATTGGGCGTGAAGAGGAAATTCGCCGGACTATTCAGGTTCTTTCACGGCGCACCAAAAATAATCCTGTTCTGATCGGTGAACCTGGTGTGGGAAAAACTGCAATTGTTGAAGGATTGGCGCTGCGCATTGTTAATGGTGATGTACCCGAAACTTTACGTGATAAACAGCTCTATGCACTGGATATGGGAGCACTTATCGCTGGCGCAAAATATCGCGGGGAATTTGAAGAGCGTCTCAAAGCTGTACTGGCTGAGGTGCAAGCAGAAACCGGTCAGATCATTCTGTTTATTGATGAATTGCATAATCTCGTCGGGGCTGGAAAATCCGATGGTCCTATGGATGCTTCTAACCTCCTAAAACCTGCTCTTGCGCGCGGAGAGCTTCATTGTGTTGGGGCTACCACGCTTGATGAATATCGCAAATATGTCGAAAAAGATGCCGCTCTTGCGCGCCGCTTTCAACCCGTCTTTGTGCCTGAACCAACGCTCGATGATACAATCTCTATCTTGCGCGGCATTAAAGAAAAATACGAACAACATCACAAAGTACGTCTTGCTGATGGTGCTTTGATTGCGGCTGCGCGTTTATCTAACCGTTATATTACTGATCGTTTCTTGCCCGATAAAGCCATTGATCTTATCGATGAAGCTGCGGCGCGGTTGCGTATGCAAGTCGATTCAAAACCTGAAGAACTTGATGCACTTGATCGGCGAATCCTCCAGTTGAAAATCGAACGAGAAGCTTTGAAAACAGAAGTAGATCCAACAGCAAAAGAACGTTTACAAACCGTGCAGGATGAACTCAATACATTGGAACAACAGTCTGCTGAGATGACAACTGCTTGGCAGGCCGAAAAACAAAAGTTGGGGTATGCTGCCGATTTGAAAAAACAACTTGAAGAAGCACGCAATGCTTTGGCTATTGCACAACGTGATGGACAGTTTCAACGGGCTGGAGAATTGGCTTATAGTGTCATTCCTGATCTCGAAAAACAATTGAGCATGGCTGAAAATGATGACCAACAAAATCATCTCGTCGAAGAAATTGTCACTGCTGAACATGTCGCGCGCATCGTTTCACGCTGGACTGGTATTCCGGTTGATCGTATGCTCGAGGCAGAACGAGAATCACTGTTGCGTATGGAAGACGAAATTAGCACACGTGTGGTAGGACAAGGTGAAGCCGTTCAAGCTGTGGCACGTGCCGTGCGGCGTGCGCGTGCAGGGCTGCAAGATCCTAATCGCCCACTCGGCTCCTTCATGTTTCTCGGTCCTACTGGTGTGGGAAAAACCGAATTAACCAAAGCGCTTGCTGCTTTTCTTTTCCAAGATTCCAACGCAATGTTGCGCATTGATATGTCTGAATATATGGAAAAACATGCCGGTGCGCGCTTGATTGGAGCTCCGCCTGGATATGTCGGATATGAAGAAGGGGGCGTGCTTACCGAAGCCGTGCGTAGAAGACCTTATCAGGTCATTTTGTTTGACGAAATTGAAAAAGCCCATCCCGATATTTTTAATCTCTTGCTACAAGTGCTGGATGAGGGGCGCTTAACCGATAGTCAAGGACGAACCGTCGATTTTCGCAACACTTTGTTGATTATGACTTCAAATCTTGGCGCTGATTTTTTAACTGCGTTGCCTGAAGGGCAAACAACTGATCAAGCAAAAAATGATGTCATGAATGTCGTAAAAGCGGCTTTCCGTCCTGAATTTCTTAATCGTATTGATGAGATTATCCTCTTTCAAAGATTGCAACGCAAAGATATGGAAGCTATCGTTGATATTCAGATTCAACATTTGCAGAATTTACTCAATGAACGCAAAATAACCTTGCATATCAAACCAGAAGTTCGGCAATTTCTTGCCCATAAAGGCTATGATCCCCTCTATGGAGCGCGCCCTCTCAAACGCATTATCCAAAAGGAAATTCAAGACCCAATGGCAGAAAACATCTTGTTTGGAAAAATTCACGATGAATCAACCGTGACAATTGCAAAAGAAGGTGAGCATTTGACTTTTTTGTCTGATAATGAAGAGCATGCCCATGATGTTGATAAAAAGTAATAATGAGAACATAAAAAACTTGACAAGGTAAATCTGAATGGGTATCATTATGAAACAATCGGAATTGTGCGTTTTTGCCAAGTATGGCAAATCGTGGGGGTGTGGTATCCTTACTTAATGAGTTCTTTGTAGGCGCGGCTCTGTCTTTTGGTAAGTTTTTTAGAGTCTGCAATTCTTCGGATCGTAGTGGTTTTCAAAATGAGAGGCTTTGTGATTTCTTGTGAAAAGCTTGCGGTTATAAGCGGTTATTGATTTATGAGCCCTTGAATGTGATGGGGGCAGATTTTATAGAGTCAGTGCTGGGATTGTGTTATAATGTTTTCGTGTAGTCGATATGAGAGATTCTAGAGGGAATTTTCTTGTATAGATGGCCGAAATATCCAATGGGATGGTCTAAGTAATCTTTGTGTTGCGATGCATTGTAGAAAACTCTTTGCTGGGGGATTAAGCAGGGGGGCATGAGTGTAGGCTTTTTCTCGTTTTTTTATCAAAGGATGATACTGCTGTTTTGTATCAGATAGTTCATCCTAGAGTACTGTAATCCTTTTTATTTTTTATTGCTCTTTTATTTTATGCCTCCTTTATTGGAAGGCGTAAGGGAAGATTTGCATGTTTCTTTTTTCTTTAGAGGATAAAGAGAGTAATGGTTATGAGAGGGAGGAGCTTGTGATAAAAAGGCAAAAAGGCTTTTACTCAATTGTCTGGCAAAGGTTTATGCAAAATGTGTTGTTACGCAAAGATTACCTAAGTCATCCTATGAAACATTTTGGATTTTTTGTCAAAAAGTTGTTGGTTGTTCTTGAAATTTTGTTGCTGGTTGTCATGCTATTTTTATGGCGTGCTCTCAGCTCTTTTTTATTTGAAGGAACAGGATGATGGCAGGTGAAAGTTGCCTTCCTTTACGTCGAAGAGGGCGGACTAAGGGTGCGTTGAATAAAACAACAAGGCGGTTCAATGAGGCTCTTCTTACAGCTGCTGAACAAGCTGGGTATCATTATGGTGAGGATGGGCTGGTATCTTATCTTCAGTATCATGCACTCAATAATCCTGTACCTTTTTTTTCACTTCTTGCAAAAGTTTTACCTCTGCAGGTTACGGGAGAAGATGGGGGGAAGGTGAAAACAATCTCGCGTATTGAGATTGTGCCAGTGGATGCAAAGGGTGCGGAACCTGAGAAGCGTGACGCCTGAAGTGTATGATATAGAGGGGGTATGGTTTGTTGTGTAATGCTTGGGGGCATGGTGTTTGAGGAGCATATGCGTGATGAACCTTTGTAAGTGGGAATGGGGGGTGGTCATGCACAAAAAAACAAATTCAGGTCGAAGAGAGAACAAAGGTGTACTCTTGCGCAATTATCGAGGACGTTTTTTTATCTTTGAATGGAAACCAAAACTATGAGGTGAGAGGGAATTTTATTTCTCAATTACACAATTACAAAATCTTACAATGACAACTGTTCAGAAAACAGCGCAAATTGCTCTCATTCCGAAGCTTATTTCTGTTTTTACTGGAAAAGCTGATGTGCGTGCCGCTTGGGGAGGACGGGGTTCTGGAAAAACGCGTTCCTTTGCTTTGATGTCTGCTGTTATGGGATATCGGCATGGAAAGGCTGGGGAAAGGGGTATTATTCTCTGTGCACGACAATTTCAAAATTCACTCAATGAAAGTTCGTTGGAGGAAATTAAACGGGCGATTGAAACCTATCCTTTTCTCCAAGACTATTATGAAATTGGTGATAAATATATTAGGTCAAAAGATGGACGTATCATCTATGTCTTTGCGGGGCTTGATCGTAATATTGCAAGTATTAAGTCAATGGGTCGCGTTTTCCTCTGTTGGGTAGATGAGGCAGAGCCCGTGACGGAGACTGCTTGGCAAACGCTTATTCCAACTTTGCGCGAAGAAGGAAAAGATTGGAATGCCGAATTGTGGGTGACATGGAACCCTTGCCATGAAAATGCTCCCGTGGAAAAGCGTTTCCGCAATGTGAATAATCAAAATATTAAAGGTGTGGAAATTAATTGGCGTGATAACCCTCTCTTTCCAGAAAAACTGAACCGTGATCGGAAAGCGGATTTAGAACAAAGACCTGAGCAGTATAATCATATTTGGGAAGGGGAATATCTCCAATCTGTTCAAGGCGCTTATTACCAAAAGGCATTGCTTGAAGCTTCGCGGGAAGGGCGTATTACCACTGTTCCGCGTGACCCACTGATGCAGATCAAGATCTTTTGGGATATTGGAGGAACAGGGGCAAAGGCTGATGCCACCGCTTTGTGGGTGGCACAATTTGTTGGACGGGAAATACGTGTTCTTGATTACTATGAGGCGCAAGGGCAGCCTCTCTCAGAGCATGTTGGTTGGGTGTTCCAGAGGGGATATGATAAAGCATTGATGGTCTTGCCCCATGATGGCGCAACTAAAGATCGTGTCTATAATGTCAGTTTTGAAAGTGCTCTTCAACAAGCTGGTTTTCAGACTAAGGTGATTCCTAATCAAGGAGTGGGGGCTGTTAAAATGCGCATCGAAGCTGTTAGGCGATTGTTTCCTGCCATATGGTTTAATCGAGATACTACACATGCTGGTCGAAAAGCGCTCGCTTGGTATCACGAAAGGCGTGACGAACAGCGTAATATCGGATTAGGGGCTGAACACGATTGGGCAAGCCATGGCGCCGATAGTTTCGGGTTGATGTGTGTGGCTTATGAACAGCCTAATGTTCGTCCCCGTAAAGACGTTTATCGCTCGTTTCACCATTCTCAAACTTCATGGATGGCTTTTTAATGAATATTTCTACAAATTCTTTTGATCCTTTAGAGACGCTTGAACATCAGGCGCTCTTTAAAAAACTCGTTGATTGGTATCACGATGATATTGCTCATGTTGAACAGTGGCGAAAAAATGCTCAAGAAGACTACGATTTTTATAATGGTCGGCAATGGAATGCACAAGATCTTGCTGTGTTGCAAGAACAAAATAGGCCGGTTATGACCTTTAACCGCATTGCTCCTTTGATTAATGCGGTGATCGGTACAGAGCGCAATAATAAACGACAAGTGCAATTTATTCCACGCCAAGAAGGGGCAGCTTTTGCTAACCAAATCCTCACTGGAGCGGCCGAGTGGTTTCGTGACGAAGCCGATGGAGAGTATGAAGATTCTGATGCATTTCAAGATGCGATTATTTGCGGAATGGGCTGGACAGATACTCGCCTTGACTATGAAGAAGACCCGCAAGGAAAACCAGTGATTGCACGATTGGACCCGATGAAAATGGTCTGGGACGCAAGTGCTGTAAAACCAAATCTCATTGATGCACAGCGCGTATGGTATATTGATGAAAAACCGCTGGCAGTTGCTAGAGAAATGTTTCCTCATGTCCATTGGAGCGATCTTGATGCCGATTGGGTTAAGCAGCATATGTTTTTGCCTCAAATGGGCAGTGGTGATAGGCAAAGCTATTATGGTGAGGGAGATGATGCGAGCAGCTTACAACCTCCTAAAATGGTTACTTTGGCTGAATGTCGTTGGTTCGAACGCGAAGTTGTTTATAGAGTTCTTGATCCTTTAAGCGGGAAGTTTATCGATTATTCGGAACGGGATTTCCAAAATTTTTGTAAAGACTTTCCGCATCTTCAAGCAACGAGGTTGACCAGAAAAATTGTCAAACGGGCCTTTTTGGGAAAAAAATTGCTCGACGCACCTGATAAGCCTTTGGTACCGCCTAATCAATTGGGCTGGGAATGTATTACTGGTACCTTTGATAAGTTGAGCCGGCAATTTTACGGTATTGTGAAACCAACAAAAGATCCGCAACGTTGGGCAAATAAATATTTTAGTCAGGTGATGCATTTGCTTAATAGTCAGTCTAAAGGCGGAATTATGGCTGAACGGGATGCTTTCGATGATGATCGACAAGCTATGGAAAGTTGGGCGAGAGCCGATAGTATTACTTGGCTTAAAAGTGGAGCTGTTTCTGGTGGAAGAATCCAGCCTAAACCCGTTGCACAATTCCCTCAGGGCTTCTTTCAACTGTTTAATGAAGCAAAAAGTGCAATTGAACAAGTAACCGGTTTGTCTTCTGAATTCATTGGGACAAGGGCGGTCAACCAACCAGGAATTCTTGAAGAACAACGCCGCCAATCGTCACTCAATTTGTTGGCTTCTTTCTTTGATGGTTTGCGTCGATATCGGCAACGACAGGGAAAAATTATTCTCTATCTCATTCAGAATTATCTCTCAGATGGGCGATTGGTGCGTATTGCTGGGGACGAAAATGCGCAATATGTTCCACTTACACGCGAAATGATCACCAGTTTGGAATATGATATCGTTGTTGATGATGCTCCAACAAGTCTTAATGAAAAAGAGCGGACTTTCGCCATTATTATGCAATTGCTGCCTTTGATGCAAAATTTTGCAACTCCAGAGATTATGCTTGATCTTTTACACTATTCTCCTTTGCCAGCTTCGCTTATCCACAAAATTGCCATCAAAACGCAAAAGCAGAGCGCTGAGAGCGAAAGTGCTCCATTGTACGATAGTGATGAAACTGTAGGAGAGTTTAGCGGTAATGCTGGAGTGGAGCAGCTGTTGCAGACTATTTTACACAGGGAAAATGCGTAAAGATAAACTGTTTCATTTGAAAAAATATCATCTTATTGTTTGAAAAGAGAAGGTCATTAGTATGGATCGAGAATATTTAACACTAACAGAACAAAATCAATTAAAACAGGATTTTTTTCCTACTGTTGATCAGGGAGAAGATCCCGAAGTGGGTGGGGGAGAAAAAGCAAACACCCTTGAAGAAAATTTTCAAGAGCGTCAAAATGGACAGCAACAACAGCAATCATTGCAAGAAAGCGCACGAGCACAAGAGGTTCAAAAGGTACTGGGGGTTGATGCACCTCCAGATCCGAAAAAGGATTTTATGGGTTATATACAATGGTTGGGAAAAGCACTCTACAAACAAGGGGCATTGCTCTCTGAACAACCACCTGCTATGGGCTCTGAACCAGAACAGTTGCATAGTTTCTACCAGCAGTCCGTTGCTACTGTTAAACAAAAGCATCATGATTTTGATCAAGCTGCCGATTTTATTTATGATACACGGGCGAAGCAGTTGGCTGCTTATGCTCCGCTCTATCCCGAAATGGCAGATCAACAAGTTGTGGACGTGGTGATTGGCAATGAATTGAAGCAAATCTTGCGCGATTGTGCGAAAAAAAATCAAAATCCTGCCGAAGTGATCTATACCATTGCGCAAAAAATTGGCTATACAAGTGCTCCAAATAACGCAAGCGTTTCAAGTAACATTGGTGAAAATTTGCAGGAAAGACAAAATTCTTCTCGCACACTTGCGGCCTATAATGGTTTGGCTGCGAATGGACCCATTTCTTTGGATATTCTCGACAAAATGACAGAAACAGAATTTGGTAGTTGGGTCTCTGAGCCCAAAAACAAAGCTGTTTTTAATCGCTTAATGGGTGGTAGAGAAGCTTAAAAACCAGAATGCGTGGTGGCGTAGCTCTCCAGATAGCATTGGGGGGAGTGAAGAAGCTCGTGTGGAGCTTGAGGTGTATGCATGGCGAGAGCGCTTGAAGGGTGAATCTGGTGAGGGAGTTTTTGAAGCGAGAATGGAAAAAAACTCTCAGAGCAAGAGCGCGATGAGGAGATTTTCTCAAAGGGGGAAGACAAAAATTATCAATAAAAATTATCCAAAACACATAACAATTGATCCACCATTTGAAAACCAGAAATGTGGAATCTCAATAGCCGGCGCTTTGCCGGTTTTTTTATATCAATAATTTTAAGAGGATAAAATGACCGTAACTTATATCGGAATCAACGACCCAATGGCTGTACGCACATGGTCTAAACTTTTGAACCAAGAAGTTTCAAAAGCAATCCCTATTGCGCCATTGATTGGGAACGATTCTAACAGTATCATACAGTTAAAAGATGAAACCAATAAGGCAAGTGGTGATGCGATTAGCTTTGGCTTGCGTGTTCAGTTGCTCGGTGATGGGGTGAGTGAAGGGCAGGCGTTGGAAGGCAATGAAGAAGCTCTCCAATTTCTCAATGACCGCTTGGCAATTAATGAACTTGTCCATGCTGTGCGTGTCAAAAATGAAGGCACTATTGATCAGCAGCGTATCTTACACGATTTGCGTACTGAAGCTAAAAATGGCTTGGTTGATTGGTATGCGGATCGTCTTAGCATGATGTTCTTTATTCAAGTTTGCGGCTATACCGCAAAAGCACTTAACTTTGAAGGACGCACTATTGCACTTAAACCTGTCCATTACGGGTTTAATGCACCAACTGCACCAACCGATAAACGCATTGTGCGTCCCAATGGAAAAACAAAAGATGAAGACTTAAAAGAAAATGATGTTTTTGATCTCAAGTTGATCGATAAAGCGGTTGAACGCGCTAAGCTTGCAAATCCAAAAATTCGACCAGTGCGGGTCGAGGGGGAAAATGTTTATGTCCTTTATCTGCACCCAACGCAAGTGACGCAGTTGCGAACCAATACAGATGCGGGGCAGTGGCTCGACATTACTAAGGCGATTTATAGTGGAAGCCGTCTCAAAAATCCGCTCTATGATGGGTCTTTGGGCATGTATAATGGAGTCGTTTTGCGTGAAGCTGAACACGTTACTGAAGGCGTTGAGTCAGGCACAACAAACAAGGCTGTAGCTAATGTTCGTCGAGCTGTTTTGCTTGGAGCACAAAGTGCTGTTATTGCTTTTGGAAAAGACCGTGGTGCTACACGCTATAAATTAGTGGAAGAGCTGTTCGACTATGAGCGTGAGTTCGGTGTTGCGGCGAAAACCATTATTGGTATGAAAAAAACTTGCTATAATTTGCCAGGAAGCACACAGGGCGTGCAGGATTTTGGAACCATCGTTATTCCAACTTATGGAGCACCAGCTTAACGGCGCTTGTTCAAAAATTTTTCCCCCAATGGAATATTCTGTTGGGATGGGGGAGACTCTGTTGGGGTGGCAGAATATTCTGTTGGGGGAAGAATACGTAAAAAACACAACGCCTATCATGTCGCATACGCAAAAGGATTATGATTGCTCATGACTGTTTCTTCTTCTGATCACAATGATCTTGATTTCACACATTTGGACCATTCTAAAACTTTTTCTCATATGGTAGTGCTTATTCAAGATGAAATTGATGATACAACAGCGGAATATTCCGTTCAAATTCAAGATTCCATTTTGACTGCCTTGCGTTTGTGTGAACGGGAGCCCTTCTTCTTTAACGAAAAAAGAGAGGTGATGTTTAAAACGCAGAGTGGAAAAACATGGTATGGGCAAGAAGAGGGAATTTTTTTTGAATCAGAAAAGGCGTTGGCATTGGTCCTTTTAGGAACACATACACCAACACAAAGACAATTGTCTTTTAAATCTTTTGAGGTATTGCAACAACAATATGGATTGCCATCCTCACAAGGGATACCTCTTTTTTATACTTATCATGATCAAAAAATAGGACTCTTTCCAACACCTCAACAGGTTGAAACAGTACGCCTTTTTTATGCTCCTGTCCGTTTGGGGGATAAACAGATGAGAGAGGAAGATAATCCTTGGTTGATCCATGCATTTGATCTTATTAAAGCACGTGCAAAATATGAGCTCTACAAAAATATCCTTAAAGATCCTGAATATGCTGCTGTTTCTTTTCGAGACTTTCAAGAACAGCTCCAAGCTTTGCGATTTGAAACATCGCGCCGAAAAGCTTCTTCAACTATTCTTCCAATGAGATTTTAAAGGGCTTTTTCTCAGTTGTTAGTGGTTGGTGTTAGTCGTTAAATGCTGGTGGTGAGCGCTAACGGCTAGTGGTTGATGCGTGGCACTTGTGGCATCTTAGGCAATGTATACATTAATGTGCTTTCATTTGCTCCCTATAACCTGAACTTTACGTCTTTGTTAGAGCCTTGTCCATTTTGAAGGGCTTTGGTGGATAAAATAAAACAAGTCTTTGCGGTTTGAAACATCTTGAAATATCGCATGGATAAGGCTCTGCAAATATTTTTTCAATGGGGTTCTCAATGGCTTTTTTCCCAATTGCTGATTATCGTCCCGATGTTGCTGATATCAATGGCATTTTTACCGATGAACTTATCAATGTGTTGCCGGCTGATGGGTCTTATATCCCTATGCCTAGCTTTAAACCTTTATCAGAGCCTTGTCCTGATCGCATTTTAGGGGCTCTTGCTGTTAAAACAAAAAATGGTGTGTCTATTATTGTTGGTACAGAAGAAAAAATTTACCTTCTCGATAATACAACAATGTGCTGGAAAAATATCAGCAAAACAGGAAAACCTTATCTCGCTAATGTTGATGCCCCATGGTCTTTTGCTTTGTTTGGTGACTATGTCATTGCTGTTAATGCCAATGATAAGCCACAAGTGATCGATATTAATCATGACAAAAGATTTAGAAATTTAGGGGGAAATCCACCGCAAGCAGGTATCGTTCGTGTGTGGGGCGATTTCGTCTGTTTGATGAAGTTGACAGAGCATCCAAGGCGTGTTCATTGGTCGGGCTTGAACGATGCCGAATGTTGGACTGTTGGTAAAAAAAGTTGCGATTATCAGGATTTTCCTGATGGTGGTTTTGTGCAAGGCGCAACGGAAACGACAAACCCAATCATCTTTATGCGTTCTGCAATCTATGCCGGATCTTTTATCCCTGGTTCTAAAATTATTTTCAGTTTCCAAAAAATCCATGATAAACGCGGTGCAAAAAATGCCGAATCTATCGTTTGTCGCGGTGATCTCGCCTTCTTTGCTGATGAAGGTGGATTTTATCAGATGACCAATGAGGGACAGATTATACCAATTGGTTTCGAAAAAGTAGATCGAACCATGACGGCAAAATCCCATAAGAATAATTTGTACACTTTGTCTGCTGCCATTGATGGGGTGTATAATCGCGTTTATTGGATGGTCGATACCGATGAGAGTTCTCAAAAACGCATCTTGCTCATTTATGATTGGGGATTACAAAAATGGACAAAAGCGGTTGTGGGTATCAATATGATTTTGCCTATTTTCTTAGCCGGAATCACTTTAGAAGCTCTTGATCGAATTACTCAGAACATTGATGATTTACCCTTTTCTCTCGATAGTAAAGCTTGGAGAAATGAATCTCCTATTCTCGGTGCATTTGATCATCAGGGGAGACTTGGCTCATTTTCAGGTCCTCCTATGGATTGTGTGGTGACTTCACAAGAAATGGGACAGACAAATGGCGTCATAACTCGCGTGAAAAGTATTATGCCTCAAGTGAATAGTGGAGAGTTTTATTTATCTGTGGGAATGCGTTTTCGTCAATCTCTCGAAGAGAAAACTGTTTGGTTGCCGGAAAAACAACCTTCCCACAATACTGGGCAAATTCATTGTCGCGCAAGAGCACGGTTTTATCGTTTGAAATTGCGTATTCCTGAGGGGATGAATTGGTCTCATGTGACGGGATTCGATGTGGAATTGAGGTCGGCCGGCATGCGATGAGCATGCCTATTTTGATAAAAGAAGTGTGCGATGAGCATGCCTATTTTGATAAAAGAAGTGTGCGATGAGCATGCCTATTTTGATAAAAGAAGTGTGCGATGAGCATGCCTATTTTGATAAAAGAAGTGTGCGGTAAATTTCTATTCTTACGAAAGAATATATGGTGGCATAAATGATAAGAGGGAAATGTAGATGTATGCCTCTTATACTAGGTGCAATGTGGTGGGCTGCTTCTTCTTAAAAGCAATGTGTTCTCGTTGTATAAAAGAGCAAGAGATTTGCATGCTTCATCATTGGTCATAAAGTTCTCTTCGTAAGAGAAAGCAGAAAGAGCTAAAATTATGACACGACAACATGACAGCCAAAATCTTTATTCTGCCCATCTTACAGATCAGTGGACATGGGAAAAAATAGAGCCCTATCAAGATGCTCTCAATGCTGCACTAAAAAAATATGCTAAGCGCTTTCCTGATGATGTTTGTCTAGCTACAATTGCTGAAGAATTCGCTACCGGAAAAGCACAATTATGGTTGGTCTTAAAAAACAAAACCCAATTTAGTGCTTTTGCGATTACCAAAGTTGAAATAACCCATACGGGGAAAAAATGCGTCGTCCTCTCAGATCTTGCTGGAGAGGGAGGGCTGAAATTGGTCAAATTGATCGATAAGGTTGAACAATGGGCGCGGACAATCAATGCTGAGGAAATGCATATGTTTGGAAGATCTGGATGGGCTAAAATGCTAGCGCATCACGGATATTCTCGTAATCTTGTTTATTATAGAAAGGTTTTGTCCCATGAGTAGAAAAAAAACACCTCAAGTGCAAACAACAACACAAACAAATGCACCACCAGCGTGGGCGGCCGATATCTTTAAACAAGCGAGTTCTCAAGCGCTTGACCTTTATAATAAAGGCATTGGCGGAAATGTTTATCAAGGTGAACGTGTTGCTGGCTTGAGCGATATGACAAAAAATGCTCTCACCGGTTTAGAACAGGCTGCTGGTCAGTATAATAATCCAGCATTAACTCAGTGGCTTAATGCACCAACCCAAAGTGCTTCCAACCTCCTCAATATGGCTAAGGGAGACTGGATTGGAGGTAATAGTAAATTTAATGCTGCATTGCAAAATGCTCTGAGTAAAACTTCTGATGCTATTAATCAATCTATGTCTGGAGCTGGGCGCTATGGATCTGGCGCCCATACTGGGGTGCTTGCCGATGAACTTGGTGCATTGGCAACAAATGCAGCTGCGCAGCAGTATAATCAAGATGTTCATAATATGATGAATGCCAATCAGATGATTGATCGTTCCCTGTATGATCAGACTAATGCAGCGAACACCTACTATCAAGGGCAAAGTAACGCGCAAAGCAATGCTTTAAAGGGTGGAATAATCCAAGATTCTAACCGTCAGAATGCTTTGAATGCGCAGCGTCAAAAATGGTCAGAACAAGATAATCAAGGGTGGAACCGGTTAGAACAGTTGCTTCGCGTGGGAACCCAATCTGCTGGAAATTACGGGACACAATCAGGAAAGTCCACAACAATACCTTCCATTACAAAAGATCCATTGCGCGATGCACAGCAAGTGCTCGGGTTGGTGGGAGGAATTTTAGGGCTTTGTGATGTGAGAGCCAAAGAAAATATTGTTCCTGTCGGCGAAAAAAATGGCTATCCGCTTTATACCTTTAATTATAAAGGAGATCCACAACGTTATCGCGGCGTCCTTGCTCAAGAGGTGCTGCGTTTGAATCCTGATGCTGTCTATGTGCATGCTAAAACAAAACTCTTGCATGTCAATTATGATAAAATCGGCTTGAAAATGGAAAAAATATCACCGCCTAAAAATAAGGTTGCTGCTTTCTTTTCTTCTCTCTTTGCCCGTCTTCGTTTTTTACAAAAAGGATATATTCTATGAGTTCAATTTATGATTGGTCGCTCATTGCATCGGAAAACGCCTATGCCGATGAGAGCATAAACTGGGCTGAAGGACAACCTCCAAGTTCAGTGAATGATAGTTCTCGCGTGATGATGCAACGTATCAAAGAGTATCTCTTAGATAATGGGGGGGTGATTGATGCACAATTTACGGTGGATGAGGAGAGAAACAGAACATCCATTCATTTAACAACAAAATCGCCTCTTGAATCTTATAAGGAGGGTATTGTTGTGCGCTTTAAAGCACAAGGGGTAAATAAAGGGATAACAAATGTCGCTTTAAACCAATTGCTTGTGCGACCCGTTTATACGGTAACAGCGGGTGGTATAGCGCCTTTAAAGGGGGGAGAAATTCAAAGAGGCGGTCTTTATGAAATCGTCTATACTCATGACATTGCCGGAAAGAACGCGGATGGTTGGTTTTTAACAAATCCTACAATCAGCCTTTCTCAAAATTTACCAGCAGGTTTCATTGCACCTTTTGCGATGAAAAAAATACCTGAAGGTTGGCTATTGTGTGATGGTAAAGCATATTCACGGAAAGAGTATGCAAACCTCTTTGAGGCAATCGGTATAACATGGGGACTTGGGAATGGGTATTCAACATTCAATGTACCTAATTTGCATGATTCAAGTTCTTCTAAAAATATTTTTATGGGTATAGGCAGACCTCATTATTCCAATGAGGCAGTCGTTTATGCCATTAAAGTGTGAGAGCTGAATCTTTTTGCATAGCTGAAAGAATGCGCAAACTATTCGTTGAATCAAATGCTTGCAAATATTGAGTGCTTCAGTTGGATGGAATCTCTCAGTCAATTTTCAACAGTCTGTTGATTACTTTGTTGATTGTGTGTGTCACAACAAGCTGGTGGTGCTCATTAAAATTAATCCGCTTGCCTTTATTCTATAACATATATGAGGTCATACAATGGCACTTTTTCCCTTTTCTATCGCTGATATTGATGATCCTGAACATATTCGCGTGGTTCTTTATGCTAGCGGAAGAATGGGACATGCTCCTTTGAATGCTCTGTTGAAGCAAACGCGTCAAGATCTGCAATGTTTTGATAAAATACAGACTCAAAATACTCTCCAATTTAAACAGCGTGTGGATATTTTAGAACAACAATTGAAAACAATTATCAAAGATCTTGAAAATGTTAAACAAAATGCTAATCAAAGCAGTAAAGAGAGTGAAACAGGCAATGAAAACGCCAAAGTAAGTAGTGAAGGTAGTAAAATAATAAGTGCTGGTAGTGATATAAAAATAAGTAGTAGTGATCTCAAATAACCAGTTATTCCAATTTATTCCCTTCTATTAACATTATACCGCTTGGGAAAATTATAAAGTTCTGAGAAAATACAAAAAAATTCTAAGGAGAGGCTTGTGCTCTTTAAATAACAGCAAGTTCTTAGTTTGCAAGCTTATTAAGGTGTCATTGGTGTGTAGGTAATCGGTTGTAATCATAGTGTACAAGGTAAAAGAGTGTTACCTCTTTGATATGGATCTTTATCAAAGGCAGGAAAGCAAGAATGTGCTTCGTTTCTAGCTTATGTGCTGCTTGTGGTGCGGATAATTGGAGGTAGAGTGGAATCTTTTCGGTATCATGAAGCGTGGTAGGGGGCTATAAAGTTCGGGGGTGGTATCATCAAAAATGAGAGCGTTTATTTAACAGTATTTATTTATACCGATTAAAAGAGAATTCATCACAGTTCTTGTTCTAGGATTTTATATCAATAAACCTTAAGTGGATGCAAAAACTTATCTCACAAGAATTACGCAAATAAAGAGGATAAAATATTCATTATACAAAAAAATGAGTGTTTTCACATAAAAAGCTTGATAAGTTGCAGACTGCAACATGTATTTTGTATATAGATGCTTCTCTCATTTTTTGCTGTGAAAAAGCTTATCT
Organism: Bartonella refiksaydamii; assembly: GCF_902652675.1. NCBI lineage: Bacteria > Pseudomonadati > Pseudomonadota > Alphaproteobacteria > Hyphomicrobiales > Bartonellaceae > Bartonella > Bartonella refiksaydamii. Next base: position 15,588 of record NZ_LR736296.1, on the reverse strand, counting down.
TTCGATATTAAAGGATGCTGTCTTTATGGAAAAAAGAATCCGCGCGAGGCAAAACGCTTATTTTAAAAGATTATATCGCAAGATCGCTTTTATTTGTATGTTGCTCTTTTGTGGGGTGTTTTTTTGTTTTGGAGTTGTCAAAATTTTCAATTCTTTTTTTTCTCACAAACAAATAATACAACAAGCTCCTGTTGAATTGACTATTCCAGTCTTTGATATGCGCATCTATTGTAAGGAAATTGCTGCTTCAGTTATGCCTGATATGAAAAAGGAAGTTTATCAGCGCTGTATTAGTATGGAAAGTGAAGCTTATTTTGCTATTCGTGAAATATGGGATACGATTTCTGAGAGTACAAAGAAAAAATGTGTGAAAGTCGTACGGCCGGGAGATGGGAACTATTTTCTCTTACAGGATTGTTTTATGAATGAAAAAGAGAGGGAAAAAGAGGGAGAAAAAGGTAATATGCGCAATCATTTTTAAATTTTGACACAGAAATTCAAGCGTATGCAAAATTTTATTAAAAAGATATGAAGATTTTCAAAAAATATCCCATTTTATGAAGGGGGTGCTTTTAAAAATGACAAGTTTGAAATTATAGTGGGAGATTTGTGTAAAGCTTTTTCTTAATCTACCAGTTTAAAAGGTATTGCAAAGCACCGTAAAAATGAGAAAGCAATACAGAATCTTGTTTGCGTATAGTGCTTTTCAAGAGGTGAAAAGAGGGAGGCAGAACATATCTTGACTTTGCTTCAGTAAGTATGAAGATCGTTCATTTTCTTATAATACAACGTGTGTATTCTTAATCTGAAAATTGTTTCAACATAAATCATAAAAATGCCACATTATTTTTCATAAATAAGGCTGTTCTAGAACTTATTGTGGTGTATATGAGGTGGCAAGGGGTTTTTTGTATTTGCTATATTTCTTTGTAGTAAAACCGCGGCTTTAAGCCTTTTGTCACCGTTTTGGGGCTTTTTTCTTTTAGGCTGTTAATGGAGTTCCTAGAGGCTTTTCGGGTGTTCTTGTCTTGGTTTGAAACTCTGGTTATTTTCTGTGTTTTGCTAAAAAGGGATTGAAACTCTTATTCTTAAAATGAAAAGAGGCTTTATGCAAAAAATCAGGTGTGGAGGTAGAGATGTCATCGGCAAAAACATCTAGTGTAGGATTTTTGTAGTGATTGAGTTGTTTGCAATAAAACCCACATGTTTCACAAGTTTCAAAAACTATGCCATCACGAATGTTTTCGGTTGTGTGAGTGGAAATATTCTGCGTTGCTTTACAAAAGGTGCATTGGGTATGCGGGGTATGCCATAGCGTACCGCAATAGAGGCAAGAACAAACCTTTACGGTTTCGTGTCGTTTCCGTTCGATAATGAGGCTGGCGGTGTGTGTCCCGCTACAGGCGGGACAGAGGTTGGTTTGTTGTGAGTTTAAGCTTTGCGCATCAAATTGTGAAGCAGCAAGAGAATACAGGATTTGTAATGCGCCAATGATGAAAAGATGTTCTGCTAATTGTTGTTGAGGAAGTCTGTGGTTTAACAGATTGTCTCCCCATAGGCGCCATTGGTCTTTTTGCTGTTGTGTACGTTTTAACGCTTCCTGCCTTGTTGTCGAGAGCCCTTGACCAAAGACTGTTGGAGTTGACAGATGTTTCAAAAAATCTTCAACAATGCTTTCATAAAAGCCCAAAGTGAGAAGTTTTGAGCGATCAAGAGGAGGTCCTGAAGGGGCACCAAAACGTCTAAGAGGAGCGGCAAAATCTTTAAATTTTTCAGTCAATTTTTGTTGGGTATCACAAAAACAAGCATAAAAAAGGAGAGTTTCTTTATCGGGGTGAAGTGTGGCTAAATGCGCGAAACGTTGTGCTCGCTTTACAAAGAAAGTGTTTTTATGAGGAAGTATGGTAAAAATTGGAGAGTCTATTATGCCATTATTGTTCATGGGCTTTGGCTTTTTTTGAAATGACCCTGAATTTTCTGGAAAACGTGGCATGTTGATTGTTTTTTCTCTTAAGCCTATGTTTTTTTGTGCTTTTATATTTAATTTTTTGCTGAGTTTTTCATGAAAGTGATCCGATTTACTTATAAATTTCATAGAATTAAATCGGAAGTTTATAGTGCAATTGTCCTTCTTTGGCAAGAAGATTGATTTGTTGGTGATTATAGGACTTGAATAATGCTTCATATTAATCTATTTACATAGGCTAAGAGGTTTTGTGAAGCGGGGATGGGTTGTTATTCACAAAAGGGGGTTGCTTTAGCGCAGAAGAAGCACTATGTTCACGTGGTAAGTATTTCAGTGATTTGGGATGGTGTAGGTGCTTAGGCATTAAATGCGTGGGGGCAGAGAGTATAGGCATTTTTAGAATCGGTGGTTTTAGAGCAAAAAAGAGAGCTTCTATTGTTTTCTGGCAGTGGTTATTTGTTTGCTGGAGGCGGTTTTTTTATGTTTTCGTTTTTTGTTTTTCCACAAGATGATTATTTTTTTAACAAAATATGGTCTATTTGAAAAAAAACACTTGGCATTTTAGATGAACATCACTAGGTTTCTGCTTGTTAACAGAGAAATAGGGAATTTTTGCTTACGGTTTCCCTGCTGTTTTGTGATTTTCAAAAAAATATACTTTTATCAAATGTCAGTAGCTATCAAAATATCAGTAGGGATCATTTGAGTGAAATAAAACGCCAATAGCCTGATATCGTATTTTACACATGATCAACATTATCGAAAAATAACGCAATGAAGAAGAGTCAATTAAGACACATATACTCCAAAAAGGGATAAAAATGAGGCCACAACAAAATAGACGGGTACGCGGTCGCAATAATAACAATGGTAATAACAATAATAATAATCGTCGCGGTCTTAATCCATTGTCTCGGAATTATGAAAGCAGCGGTCCAGATGTTAAGATTCGCGGAAATGCTCAGCAAATTGCCGACAAATACATAAGTCTGGCACGTGATGCACAGGGGGCTGGTGATCGTGTTATGTCAGAGAATTATCTCCAGCATGCTGAGCACTACTTGCGTATTATTTTGGCAGCCTCTGGACAAACGCCCCAATATCCTCGACGCGATGAGAGCCGTGATGAAAACAGTGAGCAAGAATACGGTGAAATAAACGCTGAAGGTGAGGAAAAAGACATTGTCGCTGATGATGCAAATGTACTCCAAACCCAGTCGCAAAAAAGTGGTCATAGTCAACATGCAAAAGCACAAAATGGACATGCGCGTGAAGATGTAGCAGAAGCTGATGCTCTGTCGTATGAGAAAAATGACCAAGAGAAATGTAGAGAAGAAGAAAGTGTTGAACCTATTAAAAAAACACGTCGACCTTCACGGCGCCGTACTGTGCGTGCCCAAAAAGAAGTATCCCTTGAATTTTCAAGAACCT
>NZ_LR736296.1:0-12094 GCF_902652675.1 Bartonella refiksaydamii | reverse complement strand
CATTGCCTTTCGTTGCGTGAGGAAATACAGAGGAAACCACGTCGACGTCGAGTGGTGACCTCTGAGGAAAATGTTTAGTACCAGAAAATGATATTTAAGCGCTTTTGAGAAGTATTGCTGGTTTAACGGCGCCGTACTGTGCGTGCCCAAAAAGAAGTATCCCTTGAATTTTCAAGAACCATGCCAGATTCTTCTCAAAATGGAGATGCGGTGACAGAAAAAGTTCCCTCGTTGCCTTTCGTTGCGTGAGGAAATACAGAGGAAACCACGTCGACGTCGAGTGGTGAGCTGTGAGGAAAATGTTTAGTACCAGAAAATGATATTTAAGCGCTTTTGAGAAGTATTGCTGGTTTAACGGGGCAGGGTAGTAGGTGCTTCTTCTGTTGTTTCAAGAGAAAGGACAGCGATAAGTGCTCCAGTTTGATAATTGTAAACCATAAATTTTGTTTGCCCTTCTGACGTTAAGACTTTTAACATAATCTTGTCTTCTGCAAGGCTTTGTGACAGAATCTGTGTGTTTTTGGGTAAGGATAGCGTGTGGTGCACGATTTTTGATTTTTTGTTGTAAGAAGAAAAAGAATCTATTTGTTTTGGAGATGATCCCATTGTTACGGTTTTGTATATAACTGCAAAGAGAACAGCAAGAATCAGAATGAGTGTGATAGAAATGGAAACAATCATAAAACACATAAGTTTTTTTCTCACGCGTTCCACTGCAGGGTCTAGGGGATAATCTTGAGGCAGTGCACATTGCTCTGGGTGATGGTCTTGTGAGGGTTGAGTTTGCTTATTATCCATCGTGCTGTGCCCTTCCATTGATTGTTTTCTTAGAGTCTGATGGGTTTATGCTTTTAAGGCTTTTTATGCAAGGGGTTTATAGGTGGAACCCTAGAAGTGGGGACGATAAGGGGAGGGCTTTTGTTTCATGGATTTTTGATCTTTTATCATTCATGGTTTGGCTTTTAAGCAGAAAATTGCCTCGGTTTGTGACGGACCAGATCAGCCTTACTTCTTGTTGATGCAAGTTTGCTTGTATACTTGTACATTGGGCAAAAATTTGTTGCCCATAAGAGGCAAATTTTTTGGTGGAAGGTATCATGGCTTGTTCACATGCTTGAGCTGTTGGGTAGGTTTTGACCATTGTATCGTTAGAATAACAGCTGTTAAAATCATCTGTACATGAAACCAACAAGAGGATAAAAACAAAGGTATTCATAAAATGCTTTCAAAATAAATGTTGACAATATGGAATCCAATTTGTCAGCCTTAAGGCCTTATTCATTATGAATAAATGTTTTTAAAGGTTCTAGGTTCCAGCGGGTTAGGTTCCAGCGGGTTTTGTGTGTTGGGCAAGGAATCTAGACAATGGATGTTATGAGAGAAATCCGTGGAGGTGTGTGTTTTGCTTTTTCGTTTTGTGGTGTTTTAACCGCTTTTAAAAAAGGGTATCAAAATAAGTATCAGGAACACACAAGCAATAAATCATTCCTTTTTCTGTAAGTTTTAAAGAAGCCGAACCATTTACAGAAACGGGAACAATCTTTTCTAAGACGGTACTCCCAAAACAGGCTTTGTTCTCATTAGAAAAAAAAATTTCTGCTGCAAAATTTTCATTCCAAGTGATGAGGAGTTGTGTTTTTCCATTCATTTTTGTTTGGATTTCACAGCTTACACAAACACTTCCCTTTTCTTGTGATAAGGCACCAAAAGAGAGGGAATTGACAATGAGTTCATGAAATGCCAAACCAATATGCAAAGCCGCATTCGGAAAAAGATAAGGATCTACGCCTTCAAGTGAAAAACGTTCCGTGTCTTTTATTAAATAGCCCAAAGCTTGCGACTGTACCAATTCGCGAAATTGCGCACCACGCCAATCAGAATCGGTGATGAGGTCTTGGGAATGGGAAAGAGAATGGAGTCGCCCTTGAAATTTACGTAAGAAAATCTGAAGGGATTCAGTGTAGCGTGCGGTTTGACTGGCAATACTTTGAATGATGGCAAGAAGATTTTTAGAACGGTGACTGACTTCTCGAAGGAGTATTTTCAGCACCTGCTCACGTCGGCGTAATCCTGAAATATCAACACCGGTAGTGATAATACCGATAATGTCTCCGTTGTCATTGCGGTGGCAATCAATAGAAAATTTATACCAAACCGCTTGTTTGGCCATATCCTCAAACCGTGCTTCAATGGTTTGCATTTTGCCAGTGGCTAAAACTTGCAGTTTGATTGTTTCCATATTATCTGCAAGATCAAGCGAAAAAAGATCACTGTCACGACATCCCATCCGCCATTTATTATGTAAATGTTGCGGCAAGTTTTCAGCCCATAAATAGACTAGGTTTGTTGTCTGGTATAAAACAAAAATATCAGCGCCACGGATCGCTTGCATGAGGGCGCTTATATGTGATTTATCTATAGGTGGCTTTGGAAGAGGCATAACGATCATGATTTTGATGTTAATCTATTCTAGACCGCTTTCGAAGCATTCTCTTGAAAAAATAAAGCTTGGGAAATAAGCGCTTTCACCATATCAGGATTAAAAGGTTTGGTAACTAAAAAAGTAGGTTCTGGACGCTCTCCGGTCAGTAATCTTTCAGGAAAAGCGGTGATAAAGATTACCGGTATACGGTCGTTTTGCAAAATGTCATTGACCGCATCAATGCCGGAGCTATTATCAGCCAATTGAATATCAGCCAAAATCAACCGTGGTTTTTCCTTATGATACATGATGACAGCCTCATCACGGGTTCGTGCTATCCCTACTACTTGATGCCCTAAGCTTTCTACCATTTGCTCAATGTCCAGTGCAATAAGAGGTTCATCTTCAATAATCATCACTTCAGTGGCAATTTGTTGAGAAATATCCGTCGATGCTTGGTTGAGAAGCTTGCGGAATTCTTTCGTATCAAGATCCATAATTTCGCGGGCTTCTTGTTCATTAAACCCTTCAACGGCAATCAATAAAAATGCTTGGCGTGCGCGCGGAGTGAGATACGATAATTTTGCACTGGTTTTTTGTTCAAGACCAAATTGTGGCAGTGGTTCAGGGATGTTTGGTGTAGTTTGGTCGAAAAGGTGGCAAAAAAGCCAATAGGTACCAATGCGGTCACTGGATGCTTTGGGAAAAATGGAAATATCAGCAATAAGTGCTTCCAACATCGCTGAGACATAAGCATCACCAGAGAATTGACTGCCTGTGACAGAGCGGGCAAAACGCCGAAGATACGGAAGATGCGGTGCTATGCGCGTTGATAATGACATGATCTATAAACTCCTTTGACCTTTGAAGCACTTTGTTGGTTGAAATCTTTAAGAGATGAAAAAGTTCCTTTTCTCGTATGGAACTTTTTACATACAACTATATTTACAACCATAAGGCGAAAAAATTCTTCTCGGTACTACTGATATTATATGGATTAGGGGGAAAAAAAATGAACGACCGTGATGAAAAAAATCTCACTAATCATTTCGCGTGTGGAGATGATCTCCTTGGGGTCAATAGCGAAATAGCACGAAAATTACGTCAGTTTTACATGGAAATTCAGGAAGAAGCACTCCCGCTGCATTTGCTGGAGCTCTTGGAGAGGTTGGAGAGAGCAGAGCAATTTGGTTTAAACAATGTGGAAAAGGTTTGAATCCTTTATGATAAATGGCGTAAAAAATTTTAAACAGGAACTCTTACTGGTTCTACCGGCTCTTAGAGCTTTTGCTGTTTCTTTAAGTGGTAAACATGATAAAGCTGAGGATTTGGTCCAAGATACTATTATGAAGGCGTGGGCTAAGCAGGACAGTTTTGAAATGGGAACTAATCTTAAAGCTTGGCTTTTTACGATTTTGCGCAATGAGTTTTACAGCCAAATGCGCAAAAAAGGAAGAGAAGTTCAAGATACTGATGGTGTGTTTACTCAAAATGTGGCGGTTCATCCTGCTCAATACGGGTCGCTTGATTTGCAAGATTTCAAAAAAGCCTTAAATATGCTTTCTGCTGATCAAAGAGAAGCCATTATTCTCATTGGAGCATCCGGTTTTTCTTATGAAGATGCTGCAGCTATTTGTAATTGTGCTGTTGGTACAATTAAAAGCCGTGTCAGCAGGGCGCGTAATCGCTTACAGAAACTTCTGAAGGTAAATGGTGAATCCGATTATGGTCCCGATTCTTATTCGGCTGGTAGTACATTGTGTTCATTTAACGGCTAAAAAAGCATAATAATTATAGTTGATAGCCTTGTTTTTTTTATTCCCGTTATAGCTATTAAAGTAAAGTCAGTATCTGAGGAAATTCAGAGTGTTTGGCGTGTAACCTTAGGGGAAATAAGGAATCCTGTGTGAAAATATCTCTCGGGATTTTGTCTTAAGAGCCATAAGGTAAGCCTTCCTTTGTGCTGAAAAATGACAAGTTTCAGGTTCGCCGATGGAAATTCTATGACAACAAAGACGAATTTGCTTCCTCAAATACCTTCTTCTGATTCAGCTATATCAAGCTGGCGTTGGGTAGCGATTGTTGTTTCTCTTATTATGGCTCTTTTGGCATCAGCCTTTATTATACTACTCTCAAACGCTGTTGATCGGGAAGTGGCACAGTTGAATACAAGTTCAGAGTTGCGCGAACAGGCTGATTTAGTGCTTATTAGTTTGATTGATATGGCTGTCGCTGATCGCAGCTATGCAAAAACCCGAAAGGCAGAGGATAAAGCACGCTTTGAAAATGCAGCGCGTGAGCTTGATGATATTCTCGATTATACGGAGCTTATTGTTTATGCCCATCCACAATGGTATGAATGGTTTACGGCTTTTAAAAAAGAGGTCGAAACGCGTAAAGCTTTTATGAATGCGCATATGCATGCTCTTGATACACTTCCTGATCAATCCTCTCAACCTTCGGATTCCTCTGAAGTCCAGAAGATTCAAGTAGCACGTTTAGCCCAATTGATGACAAGTTTTATTAATGGTGACGATGTGGTGCGGCAAAAACAACGTGAAGGCATAGCGCTGATGCGTGCTGCTCTAACATTGGCGGCAATTGTTTCTGTGGTGAGTACTTTTATTTCTGCCTATTTTGTTATTAATCGTTTTCACCGTGATATACGCTCCTTAAAAATGTATCAATTGTTGCTTCATAGTGAAAATGCCGCACTTGAAGCGCGTGTGAAAGAACGCACACAAGATTTGGAAAGAGCACGTAACCACGCCGAAAAAGAACGTCAACGTGTTGAAATGTTGTTGCAAGATGCAAGCCATCGCATTGGCAATTCTCTTGGTACGGTGTCTTCTTTGCTTGGGCTGCAATTAAATCGGAGCAAAAATGAAGAAGTGCGTTCTGTTCTTGGTGCCGCACGCGACCGTATCCAAACAATCTCTACTGCGCATCGGCGTTTGCGCTTATGTGATGATATGGAGACAACCTTATTGGCAGAGTTCCTCAGTTCTGTCGTGCATGATGTTGAATTGGCAGTTCCTTTTGAATTGCGCGAAAATATTACCATTCACACAAACTTTAAAGATTGTTGCTTGTCTTCAAGAGATGCAACAACGCTTGGAATTATTCTTGGTGAATTGCTGACAAATTCTTTAAAACATGCTTTTCCTGATCAACGTGTTGGTCATATTTATATTTCATTTGGTCCGCAACAAGATGGTCAATTTATGCTCATTGTGGAAGATGATGGTGTGGGCATGAAGAGCCAAACTCCAGAGCAAAAAGCAGGTCTTGGCCGTTTGGTTGTTGAACAGCTTTGTATGCAATTTGGTGAGAAACCCCTTTTTGAAACTTCTGCTTTGGGGGGCACAAGGATTGTGATTCCTTTGCCAAAACTCAACACCAATGGCCCGAAAAGCGCACCATCTATCTCGTAAGAGTGATCTTAAAATTCCCTTTTGTTTGTTAAAATTGAAAGAAAATAACGCCTTTATAAATTACTACAATTTTTTGAGAGGAATACGTTGGCTCCATTTTGCCCTAAATTTCTGGTTAAAATTGGTTTTCCTGTTTTTCCATTATAAGCTCTCACGTGAATGTTTTTTCCTCGCACATTGACGAGATAATAATCTCCTCTAAAAAGTGCTCCTGCTGTGTATACAGGGATATTTCCGAAGACTTTATCATCCTGTGCGCGACAAGAGTTCTGATAATGCAAGTGTCCTACAAAGATTGCTTTTACATTGTGGCGTGTAATGATTGATTTAAATTCAGCAAGATCCCGCGCATTTTTGGGATGCAGAAAGTGTGAATCATTATCTCTCAAATAGGGACGCGCATCGTGAAAGTTGAGAATTGTAATTTTTCCTCTTTTATCAGCAGCTGCTAAATCTTTTTTCAACCAATTCAGGGCTTTTGTTATTTTTACTTTCGTGAGACCATCAGATAAATAAGCAGTATAAGTTGGGTAATTTTGCAGCTGTACATAGTGAATATCTCCATAATCCCATGAGTAACTTAAACTCCCAGTTATTATATCACGAGCCGTTTCAAAGTAAATGTACCGACGAAAAGCCACATCTTTACTGAATTCAGGTAAAGAACTGCTGTATTTATCTATTTCTTGGAGCATCCTTTTAACAGCACTTATTGCACATGCATCTTTTGAAAGATTTGATATTGGGATTGTACAATCACGAACATTATTGTAATAATCATGATTGCCTAATCCTTCATATACAGGATAAACGATGCTTTTATAGATATCCGCATAGTCTTGATAGGTTTTTGGTCGACCAAACTCAGTTAAGTCACCGTTGATAATATAAAATGCTGCTGCGTGTGCTTCTATAGCATTTGCAACTTTTTTATTTACTTCTATCCATGGTTCTCTGTTGCTGTTCGCATTAGGATCACCAGTGTCCAAGCGCCACGGCTGCGGGTCAGCTGCTATGACAACAGTATAATTTGGGGGAGTCTTTCTTTTTACGTACCAAATTGTTCTAGCATTATCCCCTACACCCTCCATTCGTTCAAAATAATAATTCTTGTTGCTTGAGGTAACGGAATATTCATTGGCACCACTATATGGATTATACCACCGGAATTTTAAAAGAGTTCCATCGTCTTGTACTCTGTATTGAACCCACCCACCAGAGCCAAAAAGCCAAGCATGAGATGTTGTTGCTGCTTTTCCTACCGAGCCAGGCGCAATCATAGTCGAAGGTCCTGCATTTCCCCAGTATTCACCTGTTTTCCATTTACCACGCTCTATACCTTTACCAATTAATACCATAGAAGTAGGCGGATTGGTAAGTTCATTAACGATGTACACATCTGTTGAACGATCATCAAACGCACTTCGTTGAGGTTTAGGTAATTTTTCAATGAAGTTTCGTCTTGTTTCATGTGTCACAGAAAGGTTTTGAGCGTGAGAAAAATAAGGCTTTATACAAACCAAGACACTACAAAAAATTCCTACTGTTTTATATTTGTATTGCATAAACACCTCATCTAGAACTAAAACAATTCCCCAAAAACATTTGACAGGTGCGATGCTACAAAAGGCATTAAAATTAATTTTTTCATGTACTGTGCTTTAAACTATGAACGAAGAGCACAAGAACAAAACTTTGTGATATTTTTATGATGCATCTTAAAAACAGTCGTCAATCAATGGTAGATTTCAACATCAATCATGAGTTTTTTGTAAGGCTTGAGAGAATGCGATAAGCTTTAACGTCTATACTTCCCCTTGCCATTTCTATGAGATAATAGTCTCTTTTGTAGAATATCTAAGCTCTGTATACAGGGTTGCTTTTGAAGAGTTTGTCATTCGGCTCCGATCCAGAAGGACACTTAATGTTCATTGTAGAAGATGATGGTGTAGGTATGAAAAGCCAAACTTTAAAGCAAAAAGCAGGTCTTGGCCGTTTGGTTGTTGAACAGCTTTGTATGCAGTTTGGTGAAAAACCACTTTTTGAAACTTCTGCTTTTGGTGGAACAAAAGACACAATCCCTTTGCCAAAATTGCAAACGAATAATTCAAAGGAAGTGCCATTTCCTTCGTAAAATGGGATCTTAAAATCTCCATTTGTTTGTCAGTATAGAAATGAGGGTAATATCCTCATAAATTGCTACAGCTTTCGAAGAATTTCGTGTTGGTGCCTATCATGCCCAAATCTTCAATCAAAGTGGGTTTACCTGTTCTTCCATTATAGGCTTTAACATGTATATCTTTCCCCTGTACATTGATGAGGTAATAGTCTCCTCTAAACAGTGCTCCCGCTGTGTATACAGGAATATTGCCAAAGACTTTGTCATTTTGTGCGCGACAATAGCTCTGATAATGGGTGTGTCCAGCAAAGATTGCTTTGACATTATGAGAGGTAATGATCGATTTAAATGCTGATAGATCTTGGGTATGTTCGGGTTTAAGAAAACGTGAATAGCCATCACGGTAAAATGGACGCGCATCGTGGAAGTTCATAATTGTTATTTTCCCTCTGGCGTCAGCCGCAGCTAAATCTTTTTTTAGCCAATCCAAAGAGCTCTTAACATGGATATTTATATCATGTTGTTTTAAATTGACTGTATAAGTTGGATAATTGTGAAGTTGTACGTAGTGAATATTTCCATAATCCCATGAGTAACCGAAACTTCCTTCTATAAAGTGAACAGATGTGTTAGAGGTGCCAGTCAAATTTTCCGTGATATCTTGATTGAAATGGGGGAGCTTATCACTATACTCCTTCATTTCTCTCAACATTCTAGAGATGGCGCTTATAGCACACGCATCACTTGAAGAATTCATTTCTTCAGGAATCGTACAATTGCCAACATTGTTGGCATAATCATGATTACCGAGGCCTTCATAAACAGGAGAGCCAAGTTTTTTGTATATGTTTGCATAATCGTCATAAGTTTTTTTACGCCCAAATTCGGTTAAGTCACCATTAACGATATGAAAAGCCGCTTTATGTGATTTTATTGCTTTTGCAATTTTCTCATTTTTACTGATCCAGCGTGCTCTTTTTGCTTTCGAGTTAGGGCCACCGTAACCCAAAGACCATGCTTGCGGATCAGCCATGATGATAGCGGTATAGTTTTTTATAGAAGTTTTTTTTCTTATGTCCGAAGATATTTTTGTATCATCACGAGAGTTAATGACTTTTTGTTGTGTAATATCTCCTTTTGTTGCTCCACAAACAAAAGTTGTATAGTTAAAAATTGCTAAAGTAACAATAGTTATTATTGTATAATTATATACCATAATTTTACTTCTCCAATTATTACACTAAAAAATATAATATTATACGGATATATTATAAAATATTTTTTAGAAAAATAATTTTCAAAATTTGTGTTTTTAATTGAAGTTTTTTATCTGTTGGATAAGTATATCATTTTTATATGCAGAATTTTTATTAATATATTTGGAAGAGTTTTTGATTACATAATTTTTTATGCTATTTATCAGATGTTTTCGTTCTCTCATTATTTTTTTGTCAAGCGTTTTATCTTTATATGTCTGTTTCAGAGTGAAAATGCCACCTTTGAAGCAAACGTGAAAGAAAGAATGAACACAAGAATTGGAAAGAGCGCGCAATCACTCCGAGAAAAAACGTCAATGTGTTGAAATAGCATTGCAGAATGTTAGCCATCGCATTGGCCATTCTCTATGTACGGTATCTTTTTTACTTGGTTTGCAGTTAAATCGGAGCAAAAGTGAAGGAGTGCGTTTCTTTTCGCAAAAATACGAAGAGGAGGCGTGTATTTTGATTCTTAATGCACTTTGAAAGAGTTTTAGTGTGATCTTAAGAAGCGCTCTCTGATGGTGTTGTGGAGCTGTTTAACAAAGAATCAATGTTGTTTTTTTCGTGTATAAATGCTTGGAGGTCCTGATTAGATAAAGCCTTACTGTCAGGTATACGGATACGCATAGGGTCAACTTTTACACCATTAACAATGATTTCAAAATGACAATGCGGACCAGTTGCCATTCCTGTTGATCCGACATAGCCAATAATTTGTCCTTGATGGACTTTTGCGCCTAGTTTTATGTCTGGTGCATAACGGCTCTGGTGTGAATAACTGCTGATATATCCATTGCTGTGTTGAATTTCTGTATGGTTTCCATAGCCGCCTGTTACGCCAATTCTTGTGACAATACCGTCTCCTACAGCAATAATGGGCGAGCCTTTTGGTGCAACCCAATCAACGCCCGTATGCATGCGAACATAGCCTAAAATAGGATGTTTGCGCGGCCCAAAGGGAGAACCAAAAATGCCATTTGGAGTAGGTTTGCGGAGCAAGAAAGGTTTAGAGCTTTTTCCTTCTGAATCATAGTAATCGATGCTTCCGTCTTTTGATTGATAACGGTAATATTTATACGTTGTATTGCCGAAAGTAGCGCTGATATAACGAATTTCAGGATCTACATTGGTGGATGGTCTTTTTGTTTTCTGGTTCTTATTGCCATTTTGGGTTTCTTTATCGTTTTGTTGTGGCAAGGTATAAAATATTTCGAGCTGATCCGTTGGTGTTATCCGACCTTTCATATCAATGTTGGTGGCGAGCAAATGAATGAGACGTTGAGAGAGAGATTGTGACATATTATGGCTGAGCAGAGCATTATAGAGCGCGTCGTAAGCTGTGGGTAACTGTGCTGCACTGACATAAGAGTGTGGAATACCATTCTGAAAAGCTGTTTTAAGCACACGGGACATTTGGGGTTCTGTACTTTCAACAAATTGCCCTTTGTCATTCAGAGCAATGGTGAGAACATGATACAGCCCTTGATAAATGCTTGCTCGCACGAGATGATCTTCTTCTCCAGCCTGTGTAATGATACCAATGCGTAAAAGACTTCCCTCTTTAAGTATGTCAGAACGATTAAACTTCACCAAATTGGTTACAACCTGTTCAATTTGCTCTTTTGTGTAGTTTGTTTCTTTGAAAGCATCGGCTATCTTTTGTTTTTTATGAATGGGAATAATATCTTCAGCATAGTTTTTTGTGAGATCAATTCGGTGATTTTGAGGAGAAACGGTTACATTCTCTTGAACAATACGGACTTCAGGGGTATCTGTAAATTGGGATGGCGAGGACAAGTCATCTAATTTTAAAGGGTCGATAAGGGTAAGAATTGAAAGGAGTTCGTTGGTTTTTTCCAAAGAAAATCCAGATTTTTTTAATTCTTGTTGCACTTCATCGTCTGTCAGGGTATCTGCGCCATCAAAGTTTTCTTGATCAATTATAAAATCACGGTTGCGTAAGATTATTTTTGTTTCCACTTTTGCTCCATAAATGTGTCCGGAATCTTGTAATTGAACAGTTGAATTTTTCGAATCACTGGCAAAAATGCTTAAAGAATCAAATTTAGGATAGGTGTATCGCTGAGGGCGATCTTCGGCTAGAGCCATGCGAATCCATTCGAATTTTTGTGTCTGAATGACTTTTTCATCCCCTTTTTTTTGCACAATTGATAATTCAAATTGGCGCTTACTGTCAAAGCTTTGCCGTGCATGCGTGGGAGAAATACGGTCACCTTTATATCCATTGGCATTAGGATCTTGTGCTTGTGAGAGGCTTTCTGGCGTAAACCATTGTGGAGGTGTTACCAGTCGTTGCTGTTCGTCTAGAGCAGCAAAAAGAGCAATGCCCATAAGAATGCAGGAAGTGATTCCTGTGAGAACTGTTCCTGTGAGCCAACGGACAGAAACTTGTCGGTGCGCTGGCAGTAAGCGTTTGACTACAAGAGCAGGGTCTTGCCCAGGATCGTTTTTCTGTTGTTCGCTATCCCACATGGGTTTTTAGAGTACTTCTTGAAATATTAAATAGAGAAGGCTAGCATAGCTTAGTGTGTTTCGACAAGAATTTGATTCTTTTATTACAGACAATTCAAATCCTTTTTATACAGCAATAATTTTTCTTCTCTTCAATCATAGTCGTAAATAATGTGTAAAGAATCATAACAGCGTTGGAAAGGATATCAACACCTAAAACAAACACTGATATGATTGTACAACAGATTACTCATGCGTTCATGATTAAACTTAGTCCCTTTGGTCCGTTATTTTAAAGGGAATAGTCCATATTTGTGGTGGATTTTTCAAAGAACCCCTTTTTGAGAGTATTTAGTTTATATACCCGTTATAGATGTATAATTTATTT